>JAFIGA010000110.1 GCA_020831715.1 Leptospira sp.
CCACCTTAGTTCTAAGTTCAAAATGTAAATGAGCAACATAGAGTCCATCAGCATCGCCAATAGAACCAATCCACTGTCCCTCTCCCACCGCGTCTCCTTCCTCTACTTGAAAATCATAGAGATGAGCATAGATACTTTCCAAAAATCGGTAGCCAAAATCTCTCTGTAATCGAGGAGAAAGTCTGTGGCATACTCGAATTACCTTGCCCCAACCACCTCCGAATGTTTTTACCTGAGTAACCAAACCTGTTCCTATACTATACACAGGTGCGGCATAATCACTGTCACCTCCACCTTTGTAATTCCAATCTTCCCCCAAGTGCTTCTTTCCTCTAAACCTGGGGTTTTCTTCTCCAAATCTCTGAGCGATATAATATCCACCACCCGATGCAGAGCCAACAGGAAATTCGAAGGAATCAGCAATAAGATCATTTCTACTGCTTAAAATCTCCTCGCAATTTAGTTCAATTTTTCCACAATCCAAACAAAAGGAATTGAAGAGTTCCATTCTCAAATAGTCCACTTCGAGTGAAGCACATCCAACAAAAAACAATAATGAATAAAATCGAATCATCTTTAATGGATAATATATATCATTTAATCATAGAGTCAACTCATCCTGTAAATTCAGTCTAATAAACATGAAGACATTAATTTTCTTATTTAGTGGTATTTTCATTTTCCAGTCATGTGCTTTTGCAGTCATCCAAGAGGGAACTGTAGGGGTAAAAAGGACTTTTGGAAAGCAATCAGAGTCTATACTCGAACCCGGTATTCATTTTTATGACATGGTTAGCCAAACTGTCCTCCGAGCTCCCATTCGAACCACTAACATTGAAGTTAAACTATCTCTTCCCAGTCAAGAAGGACTGAATGTCCAATCTGAGATTTCAATTCTCTATCATATTAAAAAAAATCATGTTCCCAAGTTACTCGCAGAAGTCGGAGATAGCTACGAGCAAACCGCAATAGTATCCGTTTTCCGATCTGCTGCGGCTGATGTAACATCAAACTTTCTAGCCAAAGATATGCACTCAGGTAAGAGATACGAAATCGAAGATAAGATTCAAGCAAGAATGAATCAAATCTTGGGAAAGCGCGGTGTTATGATAGAAACAGTACTATTGAAAAGTATCACCCTACCACAAGGACTGTCTTCATCGATAGAACAAAAACTCCAAGCTGAACAAGATGCGGAAAGAATGAAATATGTATTAAAGCAAGAGAGATTAGAAGCCCAGAGAAGAAAAATCGAAGCAGAAGGAACAAGAGACGCCCAACGCATTCTTTCTCAAGGACTTAGTAATGAAATTATCAAGTTAAGAAGCATCGAAGCATTTAGAGAATTGGCAAAATCCCCCAATACAAAAATCATCATTACAGATGGTAAGACACCATATTTGATTGATACGAAAGACAAAGATGGAAAGTGAGAAATTTGGGAAAATAAATTGATTGCATTTCATAAAAGAGATTATACTTTGGTGTGGTAAATTCTTTAAAAGATACAAAATGTAGAGCAATGAACTACACTCCTAATGATTAAACCGAATGTACCTAAAAACGAAGCCGAGAGGCAAAAAGCCCTAGATGAATATGAAATCGTAGGTGTTGCTGAAAGGGAAGAATTCGACTTTCTAACACAGATGGCGGCAGAAATTTGCGGAACTAAAATTTCTCTCATCAATTTTGTAACAAATAGCAAGCAATGGTTTCTTTCCCACCACGGGCTTGAATTTCGAGAAACACCGAGAGAAGTCGCCTTCTGTGCTCATGCCATACTCAATCCAACAGAACCTTTCATTATTGAGGATGCAAGAAAAGATGAAAGATTCCACGATAATCCACTCGTAACCGATGAGCCGAAAATTGCATTCTATGCCGGAATTCCATTGGTCGACAGAGAAGGATATGCATTGGGGACAATATGTGCAATCGATACAGAACCTAAAAGAATTACCGAAAAACAGGTCGATTTACTCAAAAAATTATCCAGACAAGTTGTCCTACTCCTTGAGTTACAAAGAAATTCAGTCCAAAAGAAAACGATTAACAAAAAGCTTCAAGATACTCAAAACCAACTTGATGCTTCACAAATATCCCAAAAAGAATCATTCGATAAATATAGCAAGATATTCCAATTTATGTCTGAAGGGATAGTTATTCATGAAGTAGGTGAAACAGATAAAATCATTGATTGCAATGAGGCAAGTGCACATATACTTCGTCTAACCAAACGTCAATTAATGGGCTTGGATTCTTTTCATCCTCAATGGAGAGCTATCAATGAAGATGGCACTCCTTTGGATGGAAGCGAGCATCCTGCAATGATAACTATTGCAACCGGTAAACCTGTTAGAAATAAAATCATGGGTGTTCACAAAAACGATGCAGATATGGTTTGGATTCTGGTGAGTAGTGAGCCGATATTTGAAGAAAGCACCAACAAACTAAAGTTCGTAATTGTCAGTTTTACTGAATTTACTGAAATAAAAAATAAAAAAGAACAATTCGAACTTGCTGTTGCCGGAACCAATGACGGAATATGGGATTGGAATATTGAAACCGGTGAATTGTTTATATCCAAGCGTTGGAAAAAGATTTTGGGTTATGAAGACCATGAATTGAAAAATGAATTTCAAACCTTTGCATCCCTTCTTCATGAAGAAGATTTAGACAGAGTCAATCAATACATTCAAGAATATATGCAAAGTAAAATAAAAGACTATTCGATTGAATTTCGGATGAAACATAAAGATGGATCTCTTCGATGGATACTTGCCAAAGGAGAAGCACTTAGAGACAAATATGGTAGGCCTTACCGAATGGCGGGTTCTCATAGCGACATTACTAAAAGAAAAGAAGCTGAATTGCAACTCTCCACGGAAAGAACTAGACTAGCCGGAATTATAGAAGGTACAAATGTTGGAACATGGGAGTGGAACGTACAGACCGGAGAAACTATTTTCAATGAAAGATGGGCGGAAATAATTGGCTACACCCTTGAAGAGATCTCACCTGTTTCAATTAAAACATGGGAAAGATTTTCTCACCCTGAGGACTTCATAAAAAGCGGAGATGATCTAAAAAAGCATTTCAACGATGAACTGGATTATTATGAATTCGAAGCGAGAATGCGTCATAAAAATGGAACATGGGTATGGGTTCTAGATCGAGGACAGGTTGCAACTTGGACAGAAAACGGTGAACCACTGATCATGCTTGGAACGCATCAGGATATAACTGAACGAAAGCGAGTTGAGGAAGAGCTGAAAGAAGCACAACAGAAAGCAGAATCCGCGAATCAAGCCAAGTCCGAATTTCTCGCCAATATGAGTCATGAGATTCGCACTCCTTTGAATGGAGTGATTGGCTTTACCGAATTGCTACAAAAAACTAAATTGAATGAAATACAGAAAGAATACTGTGACAGTGCCAATATATCCGGCAAGGCTTTGCTTGGAATTATCAATGATATTTTAGATTTTTCCAAGATTGAAGCAGGTAAACTAGACTTGGAAATCATTGAGACCGATGTTGTTGCATTGGTTCAGCATTCAACAGATATCATCAAATACCATGCAGGCCAAAAAGGTCTCGAATTACTTTTAAATATACAACCGGATCTACCTAGAATGGCTTTTTTAGATCCGGTTCGACTCAACCAAGTTATGGTGAATCTGTTGTCTAACGCTGTAAAATTCACTGAGAAGGGAGAAGTGGAGGTTCAACTCACTTTTGAACCACTCGAGGAAAATAAGGGGAGATATAAATTTGCCATTCGAGACACGGGAATAGGAATCACACAAGAACAGCAGACCAAACTTTTCCAAGCTTTTTCGCAAGCGGATGGTTCTACCACTAGAAAATATGGAGGTACGGGACTAGGACTTATTATTTCCAATCTTTTGGTGGAAAAAATGGGAAGCACAATCCAAGTGGATAGTAAGTGGGGCGAAGGAAGTAAATTTAATTTTTCTTTGGAAATGGAATGTCGCATGACAGATTCCCATGACCTAAGTAGTCTGAAAGCCAATCTACCGATTAACAGTGTTCTTGTGGTAGATGACAATGTAAAAAATCGTCGAATACTCGAAGAAAATTTTCGATACTGGGGAATTCAATTCACTGAAGCAGACAGAGGTTTGTCCGCATTAAAGCTAATGGAATCCAATAAATATGATCTACTCATTGTAGATTATCATATGCCCTATATGGATGGTATCGAATTCATTCAAAAAGTTCGTGAGATAGAAAAAGATTATATAAAAGATATTCCCATTATACTATTGCATAGTTCTTCAGACGACCCCTATCTTAGAACAGAATGTAAAAAGCTGGGAGTACAGTTTAATTTGGTAAAGCCAATAAAGGCAGATGAATTATATCAATACATTCGAAACATTCATAATCCGGAATTTTTTAAACAAGACTTGCCGGAAAATGACAAAGAAAAAAATATTCCCCATGAAGATGATAGCATTCCTCTTCAAGATAAAAGTACAATATTAATAGCAGAAGATGTCCCATTAAACCTGCTTCTAGTAAAAGGTATTCTTAAAAGGATTAGACCCGGTGCGAAGATTTTGGAAGCAGAAAATGGACGGATAGCATTAGATATTGCTAGGAACGAAAAGATTGATTTGATACTTATGGACATTCAGATGCCTGTTATGGATGGACTCGAAGCTACCAAAAAAATTAGAGAATGGGAAGCTGATCAAAAGGTTTCCAATCGTTTGCCAATCGTCGCATTGACAGCAGGAGTTGTAAAAGAAGAACAAGAAAACGCTCTAGATTCCGGTATGGATGAGTTCTTAACAAAACCGATTGACCAGAAAAAATTAAAAGCTTGCTTGGAAAAATATTTAGGTTCTCGGAGTGACTGGATTTGAACCAGCGACCCCTTGCCCCCCAGACAAGTGCGCTACCGCTGCGCTACACCCCGCTCGAACCTATCTCCAGGTTTTTTTAAAAAGCCAGGTAGTCAACAAAAAGTAGAAAATTCACAATGATAAGATAAATCCAAAGAACAATCAATTTTTATGATTAAACCAATAATGGATTTTCCTGCTTGCTCTCCAAAAAATCCGGAGAAATAACCCATAGTATCTGCCCATGGGAAAATCTTTCTTTTGCCACGTTGACCGCAATGGTAGTTCCGGGTGAGAAAACAAGATGATTTTCACAGGAAGTAGCACCCAAAAGTTTAGCGGCAAAATAAACAATATCAGGGTTGTGTCCGACAACAACAATCGCATCAGAATTGGAACAGGAGTATAAATCAGGGAGAAGATTGCAACAATCTGAACCAGCGCTCAATTCGTCTGCTGAGTAAACATGATCTTCCAGGTGTAATTCGGAAGCAATGATGTTTGCTGTGTTTTTTGTCCTTTCGTAAGGACTATGATATATAGTAGTGACTTTTAGTTGGGAATTTCGAATGAAGGCACCGATCTTATGAATGTCGGAGACGCCTTTTTCGGTGAGTTTTCTTTCCCTATCACTTCCTGCGAGGAAAACATCCTCAGCTTCCCCGTGTCTAACGAGAATGATCTTCATGATAGTTCAAGTTCAAACCGACATGTTTTTCTGGAAAGAAAAAAATGATTCATTGCACCAAAAAATTCTTTCCTTTCAAGGCAGATTTCGATCAGAATTGAAGATATGAAATCCACTGATAAACCATATCGACCCAATGTAGGAATGGTAGTATTTAATTCTAAGGGCCATGTTTTAACGGGAGAGCGTATCCAGTTCCCCGGAGCTTGGCAATTTCCTCAAGGGGGTATTGATAACGGTGAGTTGCCGGTTAATGCCGCAATTAGAGAACTCTATGAAGAAGTCGGAATATCAGACGCTGAGCTGGTTGCTGAACATCCGGATTGGATCAACTATGATTTTCCTTCCAGTTTAGGGATAACCGGTAAACTGAAAAAATATCGAGGTCAGACTCAGAAATGGTATCTTTTCTTTTGGGATCATCCAGCCTCAGAATGCCAGCTTGAGTTGCACGAAAGGGAATTCACCTCAGTGCAATTTCTCCCATTTGACGAAGTCTGTCGTAAAATAGTCCCATTCAAACAAGAAACATATATTTCTCTAGAAAAATTCTTTACGCCTTTTATTCTGGAACATATTCAAGGAAACAAGAAATAATATGGGAAAAGCAGAACAAGTCAGAGCCAAATTCGTCATTCGAGGCACAGTACAAGGAGTGGGTTTCCGGTACTATGTATTGCAGAAAGCACAAGAATCTAGATTGAAGGGTTATACCCAAAATCTGCCGAATGGTGAGGTGGAGGTTATGGTGGAAGGGGAAAAAATCTATATCGAAGATATGGAGCGAGCTCTTCACCACGGACCCAGCAAGGCAAAAGTGAAAGAAGTCGTAACGACTTGGGGGACAGCACAAGGCAGATTCCGCACTTTCGAAATAAAAAGATAAAAAGTTCTCTCTCAATTTCCCGGTTATTTGTTACGATAATATATATATGATAAAATATTTATCAATCGCAATTATTTTTTTCTCGATGAGTGCATGTTTCACTTTTAATCCAAGAAGCAGTAGATTATCTCTAATCATAGTTTCTGCTACATTGGAAAAAGATGAGCCTTTCGTAAATGAATTGATCGATCCGGGTTTCCAGAAAGTAACTCTATTCCGAGGAGAAAAAGAAATAACCTACTCGGAAAAATCAGGACATTTTTACTATTTCCAAAATCTTCCTCCCGGACAGTATGAATTGGGCAATTTGATCCATCTTTTGAACAAAGGAAATGCGGGTCATCCCATAGCAAATAACCACATGCCACAAACGATAGAACCCCCACTCACTAGAGAAGATCGAATGAAAACAATCGTAAATGTAGAGCCGGGTTCAATACATTTTTTGGGGGAAGTCCAAGTAAAAGCCAATGTCACTGTAAAAAACCCCATTGATATTTCCGCATCCTTTTCGAAATCAATTGAAGCTGAAAAAAGAGCAATGAATCACCTGATGAGAAGTTATCCTAGAAGTGGATGGTCCGAACTGGCAAAAGATCGATTAAAATCACTGAATGTAATTTCTATCGGAGATTCAGTAATAGAACAATGAATGAATTGTTATCTAAAATAACAATAGCATCATTATTAAGATTAAGATAACAGCAATTCCGGCAATCACAAATACACCCATATTACTTGGGTTCTGAGTAAAATCATTCTCCAAACTAGGTGTAGTCTTCTTGCGAGTTGTTGCAACTCGTACTGGATTTTCCTCAATAGAATGAATTACTGTATTAGATGGTCCTTTTGCGAAAATATGATATTCCCCTTCTCCCTTAATAATACTGATAAATTTAGCTTTAAGAGGTAGAAGTTTTCCCTGTGTATCCACACAACCAAGAGCTTGTGCTTGAGCTTTTTCCCCGGGACTTGAATACGGGATTTTAAAAAGAATCTCTTGTCCATCAATCAAATCATCAAACTCTACACCATTCATAGGTGACAACATAGTCTCACATAAAATAGTCTTACTGTATTGTTTAGTTAAATCATTGATCTGTCTCTCAAACGGAAGAAGATCTTCATCGGACTTAACAACTTCCTCTTCTTCATCAGGAAGAACAGGAAGAATTGGAGCAACTATGCCTTGCATAGGATTTTTATGGCGAAATTTAATTGATGAAATCTGATCGACTTCCGCTACTACCTTTACTCTGTTGGCACGGAGGTGTTTCATCAATGATTGTTCCAAAGTAAGAGTAGTATTGGTAACATCTTTTTTCTCCCATGCAGGGAGAAAGGATTCGATAGTCTTTGTATCAAAGTCAGAATGAATAGACTGACCAATCATATCAGAAAGAGATGAATCCAAACCACCTGAATTCTGAACCTCAATAAAATCCAAAGAAAACTGTTGGTAATCCTCAAAGGTTCTGATCTTTCTAAGAATGGGAGAATTACCAAATAAAGAATACAATTCTAAAATTTTCTTACGATGAATAGAAAATAAAACTAAAATAGCACCGGATCGATTCTCAACATCTACCTTCGCCTTTAATAAAAAAGCATCTTCTAGTCTTCCATTGAGGACTTCCCTGGCTTGGTCTTCTGAAAGAACGGACTCTAAAGCGAGATTCATCATCTCGGCTTGGTTTTTTAATTTATCACTACCTTGTGAACTAGTATCTTCTGCCATTTAAAAAAAAGTTCCTTTTATCTCAGTTAAGCTGAGATCTTCGTTCAATAATTGTTGTATCGAGGATTTAGGAGTATCTAGATCTGATTCCTTTTCTTTCATTGGAACTTGAACTCTTGCTATGGTAACCTGAGCCTTTTTCGATGAAAGAATCTGAAAGAATTCTCTTTCAAATCCACTCTGAGTAAGGAGAATTTCTACCATAGTGATACCCATACCGGCACCTTCTGTATTATCTCCATGTGCCATAAAGAACTCGAATAAATTATCGTATTTCTTCGCATGCTCAAATTTCTCAACAACTCGATTCTCTTCCACAGGAATCAGAGAAAAATTATTGATTACATATAGTCTGATATAATCCTGCGAATGAGCAATAGAAATTTTTATAAAGAAATTATTTTCTTTCATCCGAGAGCGATATGCGGGGAATTTTTTTTCATTCAAGTAAGATTTGAATTTTTCCATTCCTTTACGATAATCGACCTCCTCCATAATATCCAAGCCCATCTCTTTGAATATCATCCGCTTAATTGCTGCCTTTGTTGAATTGGCTATAAGTTCTTTAGCCGAAGTATATAGCAATTCCATCAACTCAACCTTATCGTATTTGATTAATATCCTTTCTAAAATATATTTTAATTTCGCTTCACCTTGGTCTCCCAGCACATATGTGATCAAAGATATAGTCTTCCCCGATGCAACACCATTATCAATAGCGTTTCTCTCTTTCTCGGTCAGACTGTCGGTAGCGTATTTCAAAGATTAGATCCTCTTTTCCAGTAATTCCAACACTTTATCCACGTCCGCTGGCAATTCAATGATTTTATTCACTAATTTCGAATCGATGCCGGGAATTTGATTTTGATGAAATCCCACTTTGAATTCTGTAAATTTTAATCCATGAGCAGTTGATATGACTACAACTTTTTCATTCTTTTGAATCGTACCGGCAGAAATTAACTTAAATGTCGCAGCTAGAGCCACTCCTGTATGTGGACAATTATAGAGCCCATATCTATCGGCACGGTGAGCTGCATCGGACAATTCTGCCTCAGATGCAACCTCTACAACACCTTGAAATTTCTTAAGAATACGAACTGCTTTTTTTACTGATACAGGATCGCCGATTTGAATAGCTGATGCAAGGGTTTTCTTAGCCGTCATGGGTTGAAAATCTTGGTATCCTTTCTTGAAAGATTCGTAAAGTGGACTCGCATTTTCGGCTTGAGCAAGGCAGATTCTTGGTAGCCTGTCAATCAAGCCCAGATCATGCATCATCTCAAATCCTTTCCCCAAAGCAGAAACATTCCCTAAATTGCCCCCGGGAATCACGACCCAATCCGGAACTTCCCATCCCATCTGTTGGGCAATTTCTATGGATATTGTTTTCTGACCTTCAATTCGAAGAGAATTCATAGAATTCGCCAAGTAGATTCCTTTCTGTTCGGTAACTTTTCGAACAATTGCCATACAACCATCAAAGTCTGTATCTAGGGCAAGAACCAAACTGCCATTGGAAACAGGTTGGATTAGCTGGGCTCCGGACACTTTGCCTGCAGGGAGAAATATAATCGAAGGAATTCCGGCTTTAGCGGCATAGGATCCCAACGCAGCTGAAGTATCACCGGTAGAGGCACAAGCTACGGCATTTATGTTTTTTCCCTCAGAAATCATTTGCTTCACTTGACTGACGAGGACTGTCATCCCCAAATCCTTGAAGCTACCTGTATGGGAAATTCCGCATTGCTTTACATACAATCCGGCTAGACCCAATTCCTTCGCCAACCTTCCGGTATCGTAGAGATGAGAATTCCCTTCGCCGGAACTTACAATATTTTCATCTTGAATGTTGGGTAAAACCCATTCTTTTTTGGACCAGATCCCTGAAGTATTTGGAAATTGTATAGAACCGAGGCGAGAATCAAAAATATCCTTCCATTCCTGAGCAGATTTGCTTCTCAGCTTGTCTAAATCATGATGGACTTCTAAAAGTTCTCCGTCTTTTTCGCAAGTATAGATGATTTCGTTGAGTGGATATTCAGCACCACACCCCTCTTTGATACACCGAAAATTTGCATGAAAATTATAAGTTGCTAAAGACATATAGTTTCTAATCTTTTATATTATAGCTGAAATTCCAAGCATTTTTACTTCTTTTGGAGTTAGGAAAAGTATTTTGAGTTCAAAATCTGCAGATAAATTTAAAAAAAAACTACGATTATTCCTGATTTTTTTGGGACTTGTAATTGTTGTACGTATATTCTTCCTCCAAATCTATGTTGTAAGTGGTAATTCCATGTTACCTACCCTTCGCAACGGAGATGTGGTTATGGTTTGGAAGCTAGGCTTTCCTGTTAAGACCGAATTTCTCCCCTGGGAATTCATCTATTCCAAACCGAAATTGGAAAGATTGGATATTGTCATTTTTGAAGACCAAGAAGGAGAAATTAGCCTCAAACGTGTAGTAGGTGTTCCTCATGAATACTATGAAATCAATTATGGACGAGTTATGATTGAGGCAAATGTTTTAGAAGAGGAATATGTAGTGGAAGGTTCCGAAACCAACGAGCCTTCCAATGAGTTGGTTTACAAATTCCCCGAAAGTCCTTTCTTGGAAATGAGGAACAAGGGAAGAATTCCTCCTGATTACTACATGTTGCTAGGTGATAATCGAGAGCATTCAACCGATTCCAGAAGTATGGGACTTGTTCCCCTTCACAAATTACGTGGAAAGGTATTCGTAAACTTTTAATGATTGAACTCCAAAAAAAAAGATTCACTCTAGTTATTGGTTTTATCATTTCTTTATTCTTGATACTACTTATAAGAGTTGTTTATCTCACTTTTTTTAACGATAAAATTAAATACTATCCACCGAATAAAAATGTTAAACGCGGAATGATCCTAGATCGAAGAGGGATCGAACTTGCTGTTTCAACTGAATCCGCTACAATAGGGATCAATCCCAAAGCAATTTATGATCCTGGTTTTACTGCTAAATATCTTACAGATCCTTTGGATATACCAATTGATAAAATCAAATCTTCCATAGAGTCCAAGAACTCTTATTTTTTTATAAAGAGAGAAATTGATAAAGAAATAGGAAAAAAAATTGCCACTCTATCTCTTCCCGGCGTTAGAGTAGAAAAGGAATTCAAGAGGATTTATCCTCAAGGGAAATTGGCTTCCAATCTCATAGGCTTTACCGGACTCGATGATGATAAGGCATTAACCGGTTTGGAAAATGAATTCAATATGGAATTGATGAGTACAACTGATAGAACTGTTGAGAAAGGTCACGATCTTCATCTATCAATTGACAGTTTAATGCAATATCGATTAGAAAAATCTCTTCAGAAAGTTTACGAATCCACTCGCTCCAAAAAAGCAATCGGCGTGTTCATGGATGTGTCCAATGGCGATATCCTTGCCATGGCAAGTTTCCCGAATTTTGATCCCAATCATTATTGGAAATACCCAACATTCAATCATACCAACTGGGCAATTCGTCATGTTTACGAACCCGGATCAACTATGAAAATATTCATTGCCATGATGCTTGTTAACGAAGGTGTCTTGTCGTCCAAAGAAAGATTCTTCTGTCCGGGTTATGTAGAGTTTGGAAATTCCATGATAAGGTGCACAGATAAACATGGCTCTGTGAATCTGGATGAGATTTTGCAGAAGTCCTGTAATGTTGGTATCATAAAAGCCGCCCAAAAAGTTTCCGATAAAAAATACTACGAGTATCTACAAAAGTTCCAATTTGGCTCCAAGACCGGTTTCACCATTCATGAAAACAATGGCTATCTCCCTCCCCTAAAAACATGGCGGCAAGGATCTCCCCATTTCTTTTCCATAGGTCAAGGACTATCTGTTACACCTATACAATTGGTTGCATCTGCGGCGAGCATAGTGAACGGTGGTTATTTTCACAATCCGAGAGCTGTTACTAAAATCACAAATTCTTATGGAGACTTGGTTCATAATTTTCAACCTAGAACCAAATCTTTGGGTTTAAAGGAAGAGTCTCGAAAGATTTTGTTAAATGCAATGACTAGAGCCGTTAAATATGGAACTGGTAAACGTGCTTATCTACAAGACATAACAATCGCCGGAAAAACCGGCACAGGACAAAAGGCAACTCCCGGAAAAGGGTACCAAGAAGGTTTGTGGTCAGCTTCTTTTCTGGGATTCTTTCCGGCAGAAGATCCTAAAATTGTGGGATTGGTTCTTTTCGATGAACCTGCAGGAGATATTTATACAGGAGGGGGATTGGCGGCTCCGGTTTTTGGAGAAGTAGTGGAAGAAATTTTGCCCCTGTTAGAGGGAAAAACCCAAGCAAGATCTTATAAGTTAAAATCTATCCAACACAAAAAATTCAAACTAAATCCCAATTTAATCCCCAATTTAAAAGGTCTTAGCAAAGTGGAAGCTATTGCCGCGTTGAGGGAATTGAAAGTCCGATTCACTGTAGAAGGATCGGGTTTCGTAAAGGAACAAATACCACAAGAAGGAACTCAGATTCAAGAATCCACGGTTGTTAGAATCCTATTAGAGAGATAGAATGGAGAGCTTTTGGGACGGAAATATTCAATACCTACCCAATTCGTTAGTCGAACAAATTACCCAATCTTCTCATCAAAATACGGATATTCAGATAGAGTATTCCAAATCCAATCATCCAATCTTAAAAATTGACAACTATTATCTTCATAGTAAGCAAGATCCAATTCGGGAAGTAAAACGTTTAGTGGACGAATTACCCTTTGATCAATCCGAAAGAGTCTACCTATTTTTAGGTGCAGGTTTAGGATATATCATTCACTGCGCACTCGAGAAAGATGAACTTATATCAGGTGTTTGGCTAGAATACAGTCCGGCAGTATTAAAAAAAGCTTTGGAAACAATTGATTTCTCGGATCTTTTAAAATCCAACCGATTGAAGATTCTACTCTCTCCAATCCAAGAAGAAGATCTTTACAATGCCTTTCGAGGAAAATCCACAGTTCCTGTAACATTTGTACCTCATAGGGGAAGTCTTCAATGGCAAGAAAAGAATTACAATAGGCTCAGATTAATTGCTGAAGGTTTTTTCCATAAAAAAGATGTAAACCTGGCAACATTGGTTCGCTTCGAAAAGATTTGGACGAAGAACATGATTCATAATTTAACAGAAACTTTGCGATTTCATCCGGTTTCTTCTCTATTCGATATTGCTCGTGACATTCCGATTCTCGTCGTTGGTGCCGGTCCATCATTATCCGACTCTTTAGAAGATATTAAGAAATATCAAAATCGTTTCCTTATTCTCGCCGTGGACACAGCGGTTCACATTCTTACCCGTGCCGGTATTGAACCCGACTTAATTTACACTGTCGATCCTCAGGCATTGAATAGTGCTTACCTGGAAGGCTATGAGGGAGAAGCAGGTTTGATTTTGGATCCCACATCTACCTATCTCACTCCACGAATGGAAAAACTAACAGGTCAACTAAAGGGTTTTTTCACAACCAGTCCGTTTCCCCTAACCGAGATACTTCAAAAGATATGCTCACAACCTATTGGGAGCATTCCATTCGGTGGATCTGTGTCTACGAATGCATATTCTCTGGCAAAACTTATGGGAGGAAAGCCAATTTATTTGGTAGGTCAAGATCTGGGATTTACATATGGGCATGCTCATGCCAAAGGGGCAATCTTGGAAGAGAGATTGAATTGGAAAGAATCGCGACGCTTTAGAAGAGAGATTCATAATCATAGACAATTAACAGCCTTACCGAAACATTTTGAGCAATCTATAGGCAATCATCCTCGAAAACTGCAAACTAACGAAAAATTAATTATTTTCAGAAATTGGTTCCAAGAAAATGCCAAGGACGCAATCAATCTTTCCAAGTTTGGTCTTAAAATTCACAATTTAAAAGAATCAGATCTTGCCACAGAATTTAATTCTGAAGACTCAGAGGAATCAATAAACTTCATTGAATCCGCAGAATCAGTTCATAGTGAATCAAATGTTGCAACATGCAGAAACAAAATAAAAAATATTCTTAAAGAAAATGCAAACTGGTCAACCAAAGAATTGTTAAGAATAGAAATTGAAAAAATACAAAAAGAGATTCTGGATTACCTAGCTCCCGTGAAAGAAGGTCTGAGGTTAAGCGAGGAAATCTATTCATTGATACTAAATGGAAATGATGATCCTCGATTGCTACAATCCAAAATTCAAAAAATGAATGAAGTGGATGAATATGTATCTTCCCGAAAAAACCTTGGGAACATACTTTCCACGAGTATGCAAAGAGTAATTTTTTCCGTTACGGAAGGTTTTGAAAGTGAATTGAGTTTAGAAGAAAAGGAAAATCCTCGTATCGGTATAGCCAAGAAGTCAGTTCTTCTCTACCAAGGTTTGTATGATCAATCCATGAGTCTAAAAAAACAACTTTCACTCGCTCTTTTGCGAATTCAGTATCTAGACAATCAGTCCTTATCTCATTAAGTATCTTATTAAAATACCGATGATGAATATATGAAGCTACCCATATCTATACCTCTATCAATTCTTCTTTATATCCCCCTCTTTGTATTTATCAACTGTCAATCCAATCAAGAAATTAAGCCGGCAAATGATGAGGAGAAGTCTCAATCGCAGATCACAGTAGAGATAAAACGATTGAAACCTTCCAAAAAAGAATTCATACAGAAGGCAAGTCATGTTGCATATTATGAAATTCCCGAACTCAGTGAGATTATAAACCCTGAAGAATTGGGAACCTTTTCAATTCGAGTTAATAACTTGTCACATATTGATAGGTTTCGAAATCTAACTACATCTTCAGACCAAGAATTTTACACCACACCACCCCATAACTGCAAACCTTCCTTCAACTCCGCCTTGGTATTTAAGTTTCAAAATGAATCGGAAACAATTCTATTTTCCAGAAATTGTGGGCTTCTCTATCTCTACCAAGAAAAACTTTATGCCGATGTTAAAGAACAATCCACAAACATCGAAAATACATTCCGTATGATTCGTTCAGGTAGATAGTCATAGTTTGATACCCATCACATATAATTAAAATAGGTTGTTCCAAGAGAATAATTTGAATTGCCAAAAAAATGCAATCTAGAAGAAAGACAATAGAGATAATAATGAAATATATTTCACAAAGATATTTATTCCTTTTAATGGTTTTTGTATTCCCGTCACTTTTGTCTTCCGAAAGTCAGATTCGTTTTATTACGGAAAATGATGGCTACGGAGGATTTGCAGACCATTATTATACAAATGGTGCAAGATTGGAATTCAACACCACAGCCGAAGAGGGGAACTGGAACAGAGCTATTTTTGGTGGATGGAATTCTATTTTTGCCACCACCAATGATGATACAAAATATCTCATGGGATTTTCGTTGGGACAGGAATTCTATACACCTACAAATATTTCCAAAGCTGATATTTCTTTTGGAGATAGACCCTATGCAAGTAGAGTATACGCCGGAAACTCTCTGACTACTTGGACAGAAAATACTGCCGTAACAACGGAACTTGAATTGGGTATGATTGGTCCTTCGGTCGGAGGAAAGACAGCACAGAAAAACTTTCATAACTATATTGGATCTCCCATCCCTCAAGGTTGGGATACACAGATTCCCGACTCATATTCTGTAGGGCTTAGAACTGATATTAGGAAATTCCACCATAGATTCTTCGGAACACAATACAATTTGAATGTTGGAAACATTCATGTAGATGCATCATTCGGTATGATCTTTCGACTTGGGAATGTGGATCGTAGACCAGGACCGGGCAGTTCAGTTCTGCAGCCAGGTCAGCCAATTTTGAAAGACTCGGAAAAGGGCTATTGGTATTTTTATGTGAATCCTGGTGTGACTGTTAAAGGACATGATGCAACCATTCAAGGAGCAATGGGCTCAGATAGGAAATTTACCAATGGATCTAGAGACTCACAATTTAGTGATGTGGATGGATTTTTACAGAATCCCACCGTTGAAGGTGGATACCAAGAACTTTTATATAGGCGATTGGTAGAGGACAATGGGCGTAATTCTTTCGAAAGATTTATTATCTTCAATGAATTCTTGGTAAAGAATTCTAATAATCCCAATGATATTGGCTTGAATTACTTATTATTCAATAATATATTCAACGGTGCAGAACAGGTGGAACGAGGACTGCAAAGTTTTCTTATAAACAATTTAGCGGGTCAATGGGATAATCTAACAGATAGAGACAAAGCCGTTGCTATTTATTCTTTATTCAGACCTCAAGGTGGGAGAATCCCCCCTCTCATACGATACTATTCCTACGAAATTCTTTCTCAATATATATTGGATCCGACTCAAAGAATATTATTCCTGGACCTACTCAGACAAAATATCGATTTCACAGAACGCAAGACCTATGTTGCTGATGTCAAAAGAGCTGTCGGTTTTATCAGAGCTGGATTTGTTTCAGTAAGTGATAATGGATTTTTATTTTCTATTAATTATAACTTTACTACAATTGATTTCGAATCTGCTCGTGGTTTTCCCCAAAACCACCAATGGATAGGATTTCAATTGGGAAAAGTATTCTAATTGTAACTGAAAAATTTTAACGCGTTGTTGCGGAATATGTAAAATAATATTCTTGCTTACCGGGAATCTCTTTTGCTCCAAATAGCTTCACCACAAAATCCTTTCTTGCTCCGGGTGCTACAGTGTATTCCTCTTCTTTTGTAGCAATGTAATGAGATTTTACTTCCTCAATTTCTCCATTAGTATTTCGATATACATACACAACCTGAGGAAATTTAACTGCGATTTTAGATTTATTTATAAAATGAGTTGAATAATTGATTACAAATTTTTCTTTTTCCCATTTACCCGGTGCAATAGTATACTCAATAACCGGAATGTCCTGTGTAAAGCTCTTTACAGGTTCCACGGAAAATTCTACCTTGCTCACTCCATCCCAATCGGATAAATAAATTTGGAAGGGGGATACCTCTCCTGTTCTCAAAAAGGAAGCAATCAGGAAAGAATCTTTAGTATTTGCTCCGTTATTATATACAGCTGTAATTTTTATTCTTCCTAATATTATTTCGGAATCGTTTTTTACTAAACCAAAAGCAATTCCTTGATTCCCTCTAGATATTACATTTTGTTCGATAATGGAAGCTTTTAACTCTACATTTTGAGTAGAAGAGTCTCTCGTTGTAATATTCGGATCTACAGATGTGGGTGGCTGATTCGCGCTCTCTTCGATTTCATTCCATGCCTCTTTGAAACCTTCCATGAAGGCAGAAAAATTTTCTTTAAAAGAGCTAACACTATTCTTCTGATTCTCTTCTTGTGTGTCGATAGATTCATTTAAATTCAGATAATAATACAATCCTCCGCTGATCGCGATTACTATCAAAATAAATTTGAAGAATCCTGATGACTGCCCTTGAGGATCATTGGGATTTCTTCCGCCTCTGTAATCCGGACTGCGTTTGTAAGGAGAATTTCTAAAATCTTTCATAGATTCCAATATTCCTTTTCTGTTATCTAAATGTCAATTTCTTTTTACAATAATGATTTGCAAAATCGCCAGTATGCTCAAAACTTCCCATATATGCAGAATATCATGAAATTTCCCAAAAATTTTGTTTGGGGTACGGCAACATCATCTTATCAAATTGAAGGAGCGATGGAACAAGATGGGAAAGGACTCTCCAATTGGGATGATTTTGTTTCAAAGAAAGGAAATATTAAAAATGGAGATAACGGAAATATAGCAGCAGATCATTACAATCGGTATGAAGAGGATATCAAGCTAATGAAAAGCTTAGGATATCCTAGTTATAGATTCTCTATTTCCTGGCCAAGAATACAACCAACAGGTTCCGGTGATGTGAATCAAATGGGTCTAGATTTTTACGACAGATTGGTAGATAATTTATTGAAACATAAAATTCGCCCATTTGCCACTCTCTACCATTGGGATATGCCCTTAAATTTACACAAAGAGGGTGGGTGGATGAATCGATCCACTGTAGAAAGATTCGCCGAATATTCTGAGATTGTTGTGAAGAAATTGGGTGACCGCGTTCGAGATTGGATCACAATCAATGAACCTTGGATTATTTATGTAACAGGATATATGCTAGGAGTTCACCCGCCCGGAAAAATTCGTCCTTATTCATCCCTAAAAGTTGCACACAATTTAATGCTTGCTCATGGTTTGGCAATGGAAAAAATTCGCCTGCATTCTCCTAAATCCCGGGCAGGAATTACAAATGCACTGTCACCCGTGCAATCTTGGAATTGGAAAAGGGGTAACAAAACTGTAGAACGAGCCAATGCATTCATAAATGGCATCTGGTTGGATCCCATCTATAAAGGTAGATATCCGATAGTCATTGAAGATGAAATCTTCTCTCAGAACAAAGGAAATATCTTACCGGGTGATCTAAAAATCATTTCTCAGCCTACTGATTTCTTGGGAATCAATCATTATACACGCTCATTGGTGAGATGGTCACCGGTTCCACTTTTCCGATTTCTTCCTGTTACACCCAAATATAAAGGTGTTGAATATACTAGTATGGGTTGGGAGATATATCCCAAGGGAATCAAGGATCTATTGGATTGGGTTCGCACAGAATATGACAATCCTCCTATCTATATCACAGAGAATGGAGCCGCATTCTATGAGTCACCCGGTGAAGATGGCATTGTCCACGATCAGAATCGAATTCATTTTTTAAAATCTTATCTCCAAAATATCCACCACTCCATCGAAGAGGGATCTGATGTTAGAGGATATTTTGCTTGGTCGTTCATGGATAATTTTGAATGGCACTATGGTTACGAAAAAACTTTTGGACTCGTTCATGTTGATTATAAATCCAAAGAATTGACAAGAACACCTAAGGATTCGGCACATTGGTATGGAAAAGTATGTAGAGAAAATAAACTGGAACTCTAATATAACTTTCTAAGTATCGGAAACCACTATCAGTTTCTAAGTGCCCGTCACCACCAACAGGTCTTAAATACCTTTTGAAAACGGTTTAGTTCTGAAAGTTGCATATATTATTGGAAAAACAAATAATGTTAAAACCATATCCATAATCAATCCACCGATTACAACAGTTGCCAAGGGTCTCTGAACCTCGGAACCGGGAGAGGTTGCAATTGCCATGGGAACAAATCCCAATATTGCCACAAGTCCGGTCATTATAACCGGTCGAAGTCGTATAACTGCCGATTGAAAGATCGCTTCTTCCGGGGACTCACCTTTCTCTTCTCGCTTCATAGAAAATGTAACCAATACAAGACTATTTAATACGGCAACTCCACATAAGGCAATGAACCCTACACCTGCCGAAATACTAAAAGGAATTCCTCTGATAAAAAGAGAAAATATTCCTCCTGTCACAGCAAAAGTTATATTAATGAATAGTAACCAACTCACCAGTATATTTTCTACCGCAAACCATAGGAGTGTGTAAACCAAAATCAAGGTTATAGGAACGATTATGTAGAGACTATTCATGGCGGAGATGAAATTTTGATATGTTCCATCAAATTCATATCGATAACCTGCCGGAAGAATCTTCTCCCTATCCAAGCGATCCTTCACTTCTTCAACCACTGCAATGGTATCTCTTCCTCGGACATTGAACTCAACCAAAACACGTCTTTCCTGCCACTCATGACTGATCTGAGCCGGTCCCTCTTCGTTGATGATATCGGCTACTTCACCTAATGGTATATAAACTCCCTTGTTATTACTCACTAATATATTTTTCCATGACCTGACATTATCTGTCGGAGCATCTTTCATTCGCAAAGCAATATTATAAGTACGAGCACCATCTATCAACTTATCAATCTGAACCCCGGAAGCTACCATGAGTGAGAGTTGGCTAATGTCCTCAGCGGAAACACCAAACCTTGCCATTCTTTCCCTATTGGGAATTATTTTTATATAGGTAAGCCCTCCCAATTGTTCTATACGAATATCACGAACACCTTTAATATTCTTCACAATTTTAGATGTCTGCTCTGCGATTCTTTTCAATTCCTTTAAATCTCTGCCGAATATTTTGATACCTATATCGGAACGAATACCTGCAATCATCTCATTGCTTCGCATTTCTATGGGTTGGGACAATCCGAACGCCATTTCAGGAAATTTTTCTTCCATTTCATCGGATATGGCATCCAGCAATTCTTCCTTGGATCTATCCCATTCATTTCTGGGTTTTAATTGAATGAACACATCTGTTTTTTCAATTCCCATGGGTTCCAATGCCAAGTTTGGTGAACCTGTCTTGGATACAATTCCTTGGACTTCGGGAAAGTCTTTGCTCATTAGCATTCTTTCGATTCGAAGACTGGATGAGACTGACTCTTCCAAGCTTGTGGAAGGAAGTCGAGAAATTTCCAGAAGAGATGAGCCTTCATCCAATACCGGAATAAATTCTTTTCCAATAAACGGAAATAAACTTAAAGATAGAGCGAATACAAATAATGAAGAATAAAGAACTTTTCTTTTATGAAGGAAAGCCTTCCTGAGTAGGAGAGTGTATGAAGTTTTTATTTTTTGAAAGATTTTTGTTTCTTCGTGTTGGTTTTCTTCATTTTGATTCTCTTGCTCCACAGAAGGAATCTTTTTCTGAATTGGAAATTCTTTTGGTTCTTTTAAAAAATACAATACCAAAACGGGAACCAATGAAAGTGTAAATATAAATGCACCTGCTAATGCATATAACACAGTTAATGCCATTGGTCGAAATAGCATTCCTTCAATTCCAGACATTACTAAAATGGGAATATAAACCACGCCAATGATCAATTCACCAAAAATTGTAGCTCTTCTGACTTCTAATGTTGCCTTGTAGATGACCTCTTTTCTTTCGGCAAAACTAAGAACCCTTTTTAATCTATTTCTTTCCATCGATAAACGACGACTCGCATTTTCCACTACGATCACAGCTCCGTCTACCAACAGTCCAAAATCAATCGCTCCCATCGACATGAGATTAGCCGGAGCATCTCGAACTACCATGATCATTATGGCGAATAACATACATAAGGGAATGATAATTGCGATAATCAAACCGGATCTCAAACTCCCCATCATGATGAAGAGAACCAAGATAACCAAAAATGCCCCTTCCCCTAAATTGAATAGAATGGTTCTGATTGTTCCCAACACCATATCGGATCGATTGTAGAATATATCGATCTCCATTCCCTCAGGAAGAGTTGATTTCAATTCATTGATTTTGGAAGCAACGAGTTGAGACACATTCAGGGCATTATCGCCCATCTGCATCAATGCAATCCCACCTACTACTTCAGACCTTCCATTTTCTGTAGCGGCACCCTTTCTGAGCTCATGACCTTCTCTGATATCAGCAATTGAATTTAGAAAAATAGGAACTCCATTTCTGGATGAGCCAATGGAAATCAATCCAATATCAGAAATATTCTTTATCAATGAATCGAAACCTATTATAAAATGCTCTCTATTTCTCTCAATGTATCCGGCTCCGGTAGAAATATTATTCTTTCGAATAGCATCCATTATCTCTTGATTGCTTAGATTTAGAGATGCCATTCTATCCCGATCCAAAAATATTTGAATCTGTCTTATTTCACCACCGAAAAGATTCACATCTACAATTCCGGGAAGAGCTTTTAAGATCGGTGAAATATACCAGACAATGGTATCGGTCAATTCCTTTTGCGTATGATTTGCACTTTTGAGAGTGAATTGGATCACTTCACCCAATGCTGTAGTGGGTGGTGCAATCACCGGAATTCCGTAATGTGCAGGAATCACAGTTTGCACCTCGATCATTTTTTCGGAAACCATCTGTCTAGCCTTCCAGATGGGAACATCTTCTTGGAATACAAGTGTTATCAACGAAATCCCATATCTGGATATGGATCGAATCTCTTCCACATCAGAAACTCCACTTAGCCCTCTCTCGATGGGGTATGTAATGTACTGTTCAATTTCTAGTGTAGACAGTGAGGGTGCGGAAGTTACAATCTGAACCTGGGTGTTTGTAATATCAGGTATCGCATCCATCTTCAGGTTTTGAATGGAAAACATTCCAAACCCGGTTAGACATATACTTAAAAAGATAATCAGTATAGAATTGTCCAGTGAAAATCTAACGATTGAATTCAGAACTCTCATCAATCTGTATCCCCGAAAGTTGATTTTAACATTAAGGACTTTAGGGCAAATGCTCCATTTGTTACAATCAGTTCGCCTTGCTTTAGACCATTGAGTACAGGAATTTTTCCATTCTGAATATTTTGTAAAGATTCATCACCCAAAATTCTCCACTCGAATTCCAAATCACTCAGTGCTACAAAGACTCCTTTGTTGGACTCAATCTGCAACAGAGAATTTTCAGGAATGAAAATTGCTTTTTCCAAGCTTTCGTCCTCGCCACCTAATATTGCTTTTCCAAAGAGCCCAAGCTTTAACTTCCCTTCTTTATTGGGGATTGTAATTCTTGCCGCAACAGAACGATTTTCCCTATCAAGACCGGAACCAATAAATGAAACAGATCCTAACCAGGTCTCATTCGGATAGGCATTGATCATTATTTTTGCCTGCCTACCCAATTGAATACGACTCAAGTCTTTCTCGAATACCCGAGCTTCAAACCACACTTGGGATAGATTGGAAATAATCGCTAAGTTCGTATGCTCTGAAACGATATCTCCCGGTGCTTTCAATCTATGAGTCAGAGTGCCCGACATGGGTGATGAAAAATAGATTTGCGTCCCGCTTCCTGATGGATTGATATTCATCAGCCTCATAGATTCACGATCTGATATCAATTCCATCTCCCAATTCTTAGCTTCCGTTATAGCATTGCGAACTTCTTGGTCAGAAGCAAGTTTCATAGACGACAAGTTCTTCACTCTCAGTGCATTTTTCTCGGAAGATTTAAACTTGCTCAAGGACGCATTGTACTTAGATCTTAGTTTGGCGACTTCGGGTGAATCCAATACAATCAATACTTCACCCTTCTTCACCCAATCCCCTTCTTTCTTCTTAAATTGCACAATTCTTCCCGGAAGTCGCGTCCCAATAGATTGAGTGGAATCAGGATCTACCGTTATTTCTCCATTCAATAAGACCGTGTTGGAAAAAGAGGTCCAATCAACTTCTTGAGTTGTTATATACAATTGATTTCGAATTTTGTCACTGATGCGAATTCGATTGCCTTCTACTTCAATACTTTCTTCTCTTTCGTCCTTGCTTTCGAAATCTCCCGAAAAATTCATCTTGAATATCAAGATAAAAACTATAACTACAGATAAACTTATAATTAAATATAATTTTGCTCGATTCATTTTTTGCTCTCCTGTCTTAAATAGGATGAGTAGCTTTCCCCACCGGCTCTGAGATATTCCGCACAGGCAAGTGCATAACCTACTTTGGATTGGAAATAATTGCTTTTCAGTTCTATCATGGATCGAATAGAAAGGATAGCATCTCTTATGGACATATTACCGGATGCTACCGCCTGGTTGAGTATGGCGATATTGGCATCGGTTCTTTGAATTGTATTGGGTGGATATTGATTCCATACTTTCTTCCAGGATTCCACTTCATTCCATGCATTGATTGCTTCCAGCTTTACAGCATGTTCGGCAACCTCACTCAGTGACTTGCTTTTTTTTGCATTCGCCTTAGCTTCCAAAATTTCCCCACTATTATCACGCCACAATTGCAGAGGTAGGGAAACCCTCGCACCAACCACTCTCTCATTGAAACCATCATTTTGAACAAAACCGGAGACTGTTATATTTGGAATGCGATCTCGTTCCAAAACACGAATTATGGATTTAGCGAACTGCATTTCATATTGAATGGCTTCCAGATCCGGCCTTCTTTTTTCAGCCAATTCAATGAAAGAATCCAGTTTCATTTCTTGGATTGGAAATATTCGAATCCCGGATTTGATTGCGAGAGCATCACGGAATGGAATCCCCATCATCACTGTTACATTAGCAATTGCTTCTTTTCTTTTTCTGGAAACAGATTCCAAATAAGAAAAATTCCTCATAGCCTCTGCTTCGGCAAGATCAGCATCCATCTCGTTACCCAATCCATTTTCAAAACGCTTGCGAGAAGATTTAGCGATAGAAAGGGAAACCCGATGTAGCTCCGTTGCAAACTTCCATTCTTCTTCAGCCGCTTGCAAAAGTATCGCTCCCCTGATTGCCTCCGAAATTGTCATTCTTTCAATAGCTTGGATTCTTTTTAGCTTAGAGGACACTTCTTGGTTTGCCATATTTACCCTTGCCTGCCTCTGACCTCCCACATAGAATTCCTGAGAGAACAAAATCTCTCCGTTGATCACTGACTCAGATCCTTTGGGAGGGAACCTTCCTTCTTCAATCCTACGATTGGCTCCCATTGCCGACACAACAGGATTGGATGGGAATGCATATTCTGCGATTCGTTTGCGTCCTAAAGTTGCTTCCAATTCATATTTGGCTGTCTTGTATTCGGGGCTATGCTTCAAAGTGCATAATATAACAGTCTCAATATCCAAATCACTCAGACAGACTGAGTCCACAGATCCATGATCGGAATCCATGCCTCTATGTAGGTCAGGCGGTTCAGCAAATATAGGACTACTTAAAAAAGCCGAACCACTCAGTAGAACAAAAAACAATAAAATAATATATAAATGAAAAATAAAAAAATGATAAAACATTCTGCACTCCTTAAAATTAATAATTTTTACTTATTAAAGGAAGGAGGAGGAAGATAGAAGAAAGAGAAATCTACAACATAACAGTTATTGAATTGAATAGGAACATTCAATATTTGACTAAAATTAAAAAGTTTAATCTGAAATGAATGAGCTAATTCTTGAATTAAAAGTAAAACAGAATTGGACAAGAAAATTGTCAGAAGCAATGATATCATTAGGACATATGTCAATCTAATCGTCTCTACATTACTAATGACCAATCCCATATCCCATGATCCCATATCGACAGAGACTCCCCCTGATGATATATGTTCCGGTAGAGACTCGGGTTGACTCGAAACAGGTGGATGGTGTGTATCATGGTCTTCAAAAAAATAACTATGAATGACAGATTTATTTCCATTGAAATCAACTTCGTGGTGAATATGGATTCCTAAAAGAGGTGATATAAAAATACTAATTAATAAGAAAAATAAGAATCTAGCTACTCCCTTTTTTGAAATGGAAAACCTCATTTTATTTTTCATATAATATAATACTTAATCCCAGAGACTCTTTCTAAACATTTCAAAACGATTGTAAACATCTATCGGAGCCAATGAATCTCCATCTTGCTTAGGTGCACTACTACTTGGATTGTTGGTTTTACGATCGGTACTGGAAAAGGATGGGTCAGATTGATTACCGTAAAAGAAACCATGAATCACTTCCACCAAGGCAACTGACCTTCGAGATTTTATCACTCGAATATCAATCAAATAATTCTGTGAATTGTCCATGATTTCGAATACCCAATCTTTTTCATTTTGAACTAAATCTCGTCTAATTTGCTTCAACGGTTCATTCATGGCATTGGTTGTGAATACCTTGATTTCCATTTCTTGGATGGTTCCATCTGTTGCAACTCCAATCACAGCAGACGTAGGCTTATCAATAGGGGATGATTGCAATTTGAATTCAATAGCACCTTTTTGAGAAATGGCTCCATAGAGACGCTTCTTATCCAATTGATCATATATTTCCAATGATTCGATGATCTCTTTTACATGCCTGACAGATTTCCTGAGTTCGGCGGATTGATCCTGAGAATACAATGGGGCGATAATAATAGAAAAAAATACAAATAATGTAAGAAACCTATGCATATTTAATTTTAAAAATCTTTCTAATTAAAAGTAAACTCATTTTCTTGAAACTAGAAAGAATATCACTTGCAATTTTCAAGAATTTCCAAGGTATTGTGGATTTCTTCTTTTTCATTTTTATTGATTCTAGGATCAGTAGAATCTAATAGAGATTTGAGTTTGGTAATAACTGTAGAATTTGCAGTTTTGCATTCATTTTTATAGTAACGAAGTATCTGTATACGAGCAGATCTATTAGTACCACCGAGAATATATACATTGTAAATTGCTCTTTTTTCGTTACTGTCAAGATCTAAAACAATATAATCCTTCTTGCACTCTTTGATAACCTCTTTCGGAATTTTGGTGGTCAAACAAGGTGACGATTCGGGTATATCTTTTAAAGGATCTTGCATATTATTGGTTGCATTTTGTTGATCTGAATCTTTATTTTTTGAATCTACCAATGTTTCACTTTTTTCTTCGACTATTCTTTCCTCAGTCTTCGATTTTGCTTTTATTGTGAGTGATCGCCACTGAGACCAAACTACAGGTTGCGAAAATGGAGAGAGCACCGCTACTCTCATCTGATAATTGCCTGCATCCAGATCAGTTATAGGATACTTATTTTCTTCCAATCGCTTATCGACAATGCGAATCCCTTTTTGATTCTTAATCTGTATCTGATACCCGGATGCGTAAGAAGACTTAGTCCATTCGATATAAGTAGGCTTCTTGACAGACTTAGATAATAAAACATAAAATATTCCTAACACCAAAAATATTCCCAAAAAATAAATAATTGATGATATGTATATTTTTAGATTGAGGAGTTTCAATCTTCCTCCTTATACAAAACAGATGGAGAAATAAATTCAATGTCTTCCGGTTTCAAACTCTTTAATTTTGTTAATGCAACTACAAAATTCCCTTTTTCAGTCCTAGTTACTTTATTTTTCGAGAGAACAGAAACTTCCCAAGAAAACTTACCCTCACCTAACTTATCCAGCTTATCGAATGTCAAATAGTTGTTCTTGGTTTTTGCTTGATAAACAGGTTTTTTCAGACCTGATTCCTCATTAAATATTGTAATTAAATACAATTCATTTGGGTCTTTACTTTGCTCCCAGTCGAATCTTAATTCCTTTTTACCGGACAGATCAACAACTGTATTCATCGGTGATTTTAGGAACTTCTTTTGAGTTAATTCATTTTCTTTCAATTTTTGAAGCTCTGAATCTTTTTGATTCTCGGATATTTCAAGAGAACTCGTTTCTCCAATCAATGATTCTTTTGCCCGAAGATCCCATTCTTCCTGATCAATAATTTTAAATCTGGCAATGGAAGAAAAATCACTCTCTCTTCCGGATGCGGAGAATCCTTGAACCCTCCAATAATAAACTCCTTTATTGAGTTTAGAAGAAGGTTTATAAAAATTTCGATTCACCGATTCGTTTACAATATAATTGGCAAAATTTTTATCATTGGATAGTTGAAATCGAAATCGTATCAATTCATCTGAATTATTCCAAGCGAATATTCCATTTTGAACATACTCATCTTGTCCTAAATCAATACCATTGGGTCTTACAATCTCCGGGACAGGAAAATCGTTGGTTTTCTGGATTTTAAATGATTTTACAGGTGTTACCTGTTCCGGTATATCGGATGTAATCGGATTCGTTTTTACTCTCCAATAATAATTCCCTTGATTGAGATTATCAACTGCTATAGAGTTGGTTTTAGTGGTATGCATAGAACTCAATTTGTTAAATTTTTTATCTTCTGCAATTTCCAAAACATAGTCTTTGGCAAGGGGATTTTCATTCCATTGGAATGCCACTGCGGGAAGTTTTTCTACAAATGTCAAAATCACATCATCCAAAGGAAGCTTTCCATTTACTTTGGATTCTTTATAAACATGAAACCTATATCTGGGGCTGGTTCCCACATCTGAATTGATTCTCCAATAATAAGAACCGAGAGGAAGCTCGATCTCCTCTGTCTGTTTAGGATATTCAATTTTTTTTACTAAACCGGAAAAATCCGAACTACGAGAAATTTCCAAACTAACATCTTTATAAGTTTCTTTGGGCTCCCATTTAAAGATAACTTTATGTCTATCTGGTTTAATTGGAAATATTTTGTTATTCGCAGGGTATTCCAGAGAAAAGGGAACTTTTTTCACTTCCATAGAGTTGCCGTCTATCTCGGCAACATTTCCCGATGTCACATTCTCGGTTCGCCCTTTATTGGTGATGGAAGCCGAACCCTTTTCAACGTGCATAGTCAGAACCCCATCGCTCTGACGATTTAAATTCAATTCTCCGTCTCGCATTGAGATTATACTACCGGAGGATTTAATCTTCAGATCTTCTTGGGAGTTTTCTGATTTCCTAATATTAATATTACCGGAGGATAAATCCAAAGTTTGGTCTTCGCCCGATATATCAAGATAGAACATACTGTTCTCATCCATATTGATTTTAGTGCCGTCATTTAAAACAATCAAGGCATCGGAAAAGGAATCTGACCGTATTGTATCTCTATTGGTTATTTGGGAATCTTTCTTAATAGTCTCCCAAACCATATGATCATCAAATTTTCTCTGGATAATGTTATTTTTAAATTCAACAGAACCTATGATTGATCTTTTACTGATATCAATTTTCTTGTTAAGATCAATAAAAAACAATACCACAAAAAAAATCGCACTTAGTAGCAATAATAAAAGAATAGTTCGTTCGTTCTTTGAAGTCGTTCTTCTCATGATTTATCCGGCTTGCTGTATCCTATTAAAGATCTAAGTTCGCTGGTGGATTTAACCGTATTTTTGTCAGACCTTGCCCCCAAAATTGCATATACATCCACAGATTTTGTCTTGCCCTTGACTTTTATGGAATCAACAAATTCGTAATCAAATTCTTTTTTGGTTGACTCGTAAACAGAATCAGAAACTAAAATATCCAATCCTAGTTGCTTGGTCAATCCCTCCAATCGAGAGGATAAATTAACCGCATCACCAATCACAGTATATTCCATTTTCTCATCAGAACCTATCTGACCGGAAATTACAGAACCATAATTGATACCGATACCAATTTTCAACTTAGGCTTTTTGGAACTGCCTCTGCCTTCATTGAATTCCATCAATGCATGTCTCATTTTGAGTGCCGCTCTAACAGAATCCAACTCCCGAGTGTTGGATGGTTTTAAGGCTCCCCAAGTTGCCATAATAGCATCACCAATGAATTTATCCACATAGCCGTTATTAGACTTGACACAATTAACCATTCTACTCATGTAATCGTTCAAGAATTCAACAACTTCTTCCGGTCGAAGCTTTTCGGATATGGAAGTAAAACTCCTGATATCCGAAAAAAGAATGGCACAATTTTTTCGATCCCCACCAACTTTTAAGTCACCCTTCATGGACAACTCTGCTATTTCCTCATTCACAAACTTTCCAAAAGAGACCTTCAACCTCTCTCTTTCATCCAATCCTTGACTCATGGATTGGAATGAGTTGGTGAGTATCCCTACCTCATCTCTGGATTCCGGCTTGAGATCGAGTTTGTAATTACCTGCTTCAATTTTCTTGGAAGCTAGCACCAAATTCAGAATAGGATCGGACATTTTCTTGGAAAAGATAAAAATCACAATAATGGCAAGATTCAGAGCGGCAATCATAAGATAGATATTTCTTCTCTGAATATTATAAACTTCTTCGAATGCTTTATCCTCCCTTATAGTTGCAATTACTCCAAGACCGGCAATTCCGATTTTTTTAAAGGAGCCTAGATACCAGACATCATCTTCGCCCACTCCCATATATCGAAATTGTCCATTGTCCAATGGACTTTTTTTCATCCTATCGACAATTGGATTGGATGAAAGATTTGTTTCAGCCAAAACTAATTTTCTATCAGGGTGAGCTAATAAGGATCCTTGGTCATTGACCAAAAACAAATTTACACTTCCCGATGCTTGGAATGAATCCAAAAACTTATCCAAGCTAACAAAGATCAAAATGATTTCTGAATTATTATCTATACTATAAGGAAATGAAATAGCTAAAATGGGGCTTTTAAATCCACTGCTAACATTTTGCACGGTGGTTGATCCCTGAAAGCTAGTTTTAAAATTATTCTTATATTTCGAAATCACATTTTGCACAGAAGATTGAGTCAATTCATACTTAACCATAAGATCAGAGTTGGAAAGTGAGAATACCTCTTTTATATCCTTGTCCAACACGATAGCATGGATCAAAGATGGCTCTTCTTTCAAAAGAGTATCAGAAAATCTTTTTTTCTCATTCGTTATTCGAATTGATTGAAGTGTAACGGTAAGAGATTTACGAAGAGATCGGAATTCTGATTTTAAATTGAGAGCCACGATATCCGTAAGCTTCATATTACTTTCTTTGATTCGAAGTTCGTTATCCTGCTTGAAAAAGTATGTGGCTATTATGATTATTGAAGACAGAGCAACTATTAGAATTGATGAGATAATAACAATTAGTTTTACGCGTATCGTCCATCGAGATGGTTTAAAATCTTTATTATCCATATATCCCTCCGGATATTAAAACTCTATTCTAAGGACAAGCAAGCTCTACATTGATAGTCGTTCTTCTGTCTTCCGGATTTACAACGAATTCAGTCTGACTGATTATCGTCTCGGGAAACCCATCAACTCTTTCCGTGTCTCCAATGCAATACAACTTGTAATTTCCTGGATTTAAGTATTTAATAGATGCAGATGATCTAGCCGGAGTTGCAGCAAGAGGCAGTTGCTTTTTCAATTCCGCTTCATCGCTATGATATACCCCATAGTAATAACTTAGATTGCCTTGACCACCGGTAATATTCAGCGATGCTGCAAATTCCGGATAAATAACTCTCGATCTAAGCAATAGATTTCCACCTATATCCGGTTCACCTCTGTTGTCTACATTCCAATCACTGAATGCAACCAATGATTCACGAAAACCACCAAGTCGATCAATTGTATGAACCATAAGATTTTCTTTCATATTCATTCTTACTTCCAAAATAATTGGATCAATTCCACCTCGTATCTGCATATCTCTATGTGTAGCCTGAACTGAATATAGTAATGGAAAAAGTTTAGGAACTATCTGTTGCTTGTCAGCATCAGTTGTTCTAGGTTCATAATTGTTTCGGGGAACAATGTTTAGACCGGGAACTCGTCTGTTATCGAATCTAGCTTGATCGAACAACTGACCACCATTTTGAATTGCCCAACCGGTAACCATAGATCTAAAGTAAATTCCTGTATACCAATACTGTGTGCCAAGAGTGTCTTCGGGTGTTAAACCTATACCCAAACATTGAGCTAGAAATTCAGGATTCGAACAAGCATAGGTCTCGGAAGTCGGATCGTTGGAGGGGAAAACTGCCCCATTTCCATTGAAAAATTCTTGAGCTTTGAACAATCCGCCTTGCTTTTGGCATGTATCTTCTTCCAATGAATAGTTTGTTGTGCAATAAACTTGTCTCTCTGATGCAATGAAGTCCCAAAATTCCTCAGAATCTAATGGATCACGAATCTGGGTTAACTCATTGATACCTTTTTGGAATTTTGTAGAAATTCGAATCTCTCCAAAATCAAGGAGAATTGGCAAGCCTGCCGCAGATGGAAGAGCATTGGTAATATGCGGAGGACCTTTTTCATCTCCGAAATCATCCTGGTACAATTGACCTGTCCCACCGTTGTAATCAGAGAATTCAATGGGATTGTCAGTTGAATAAGTTCCTTTCAATAACAACAACATTCTATTGTTAAAAAAAGTACTGAAAACGGGACCACCTGTAAGTCTCCCCAGGTCACTGTCTCCGCATCCAATATAAAAAGAAGCTATAGCAACAAATAAAATAGATTTAAGCGATTTGCGTATGAAAATTGCATACATGGTAGTTCCATATTTTTAGAATTAGCAGATCGTGTAAAGGAAAAGGTTAAATTAGAAGGCTAACCATCAGCCCAAAATGAAAAAAATCTGCATCTCGGAGCCTATATTCATTAGGTCGAAACAATCTAGGATCATCAGCTGTAGACTGTAAAGGGAATCTATAAATTGCAGGAACATCCAAATTTGTCTCGATAATTTTATTATAATCTAAACGAATTCCTATTCGCACTTTTCTACCAGCGATGAAACTTGCTTCAAATCCCCCATACATCATTGGATTCCATCTAGCAGTATTTGCCGGTCTTGCCACAGTATATGCCGAGCCTCCTCCTGCTTTCAGAAAGAATTTAATTGGTAGATCAATAGGCAATTGATAAGCAAGCGCAGCGTAAATTGGAATTGTAGTGAGAGCTCTTTCCGTCTGTGAGAGATAGACTGAATACATGCCTCCGACTTCAGTGTAAAAGAAATAGGGCCAAGGAATTCTACCAAATATACCAAAGCCTAGACTTGTATCTAAAACTTCCTGACTGGGAGTTCCCGGCATTGGATTGGAAGCCCCTAACCAAGCTCCTACTTCTATTTTTTTGCTTCGATCTTCTTCCTTCTTGTCCTGTGAATAGACGGGCAATATGGCAAAAGTTATACATAATATGAAAAAAAATAAATATTTCATGGGTTCAGTGGATTCTGAAATGCTCTCTCGTATAAATTGTCAATCTCAGGATAATCATCATAATAAGCTCTGGCAAAATACAATCCATAAGGCGGTAGCGTTTTGCCTGCAAGACTGCGATCCTCGGATTGAATGATATCCCCTAGATTTCTACCTTGAATTTTACCTGTTCCTATGTCCACCAAAGTTCCTGTAATTATTCGAATCATATTATGGAGAAAACCATCGGCTCGAAAGCGAAAATTAATAATATAAGGGACATAGGTATCCGCTACTATAGATGCATGTTGGAATTCTTTTTTGGTAGGCTTCCCTTTAATAGACATTTGCTTAGCTAGAGCTTTAAAGTTTTTTTCTCCTTTTAGATACTGCAATTGATCCAATAGTAAATTCCAATCAATAGTTTCCTTTACCCATATAGCTCTTTTATCCCAGAGGGGGTGGGGATTTTTGGAATAGATGATCTTAAATTCATACTCTCTTGCAGTACATGAAAAACGAGAATGAAACTTCTCGGGAACTACCGCCATTCCCAAACAACTTACTTTTCCGCCGGCAAGTGCATTGAGAGAAATCCTAAATAAATCCAAATCTTCAATCTTTTTTGAAATAAAAAAATTACAAATCATTCCGGTGGCATGCACCCCAGTGTCTGTTCTACCGGCAACATGGAATCTAAGATCTTCCTTGGGCTTGAGAAGTATCCTCAGGGCATTTTCCAAGGCATCTTGAACAGTGAAGGAATTTATTTGTTTCTGAAATCCGTGAAAACAAGTCCCATCGTATTCGACGAGCAATGCATAATTGGGCAACTACTTCTCACCGCCCATTTCTTCGATAAGTGAACCATATTCATCGTACAACTCTCTCGCCATTTCAATGATAGCCGAAGGTTTTCCTTTCGAAGACTTTCCGGAACCATACAATCTGGCAAGCATTCTCTTAGCTCGAACCAATAAATCCAATTGAGCTTCTTTTGTATCGGCTAGTTGATCTAAAAATTTTCTTGTTAGATATGCATTCAGATACACAACACCATCAAAACCCCAGTTGTTATCCGTATCCGGTCCCAACATGCCTTGGATTGAATCCACTGGTTCAGCACCGGTCTGCATCAATTCCAAAGTCTGACTATAATAAATGGCAGCCTTTTTATACAGGAAATCTCGAACAGGTTCAAATTTAAGGTCAGGAAATTCAGTAATAAGGTCGTCAAAATACCAAGCAGCACGTATTGCAGAAACTGCTTTCTTGGGAGTCGGTGCCACTGAAGTTCCACGTTTTTGATAACATTCAATCGCAAGAAGATAGGATGCGGCACCTAAAATAATATTTCGATCTTCATTAAAGTCAAGTGGACCCAAGACTTTCTCTAAAAATTGTCTCCTCTGATCCGATGACATTCTCAATTCTTCTGCTTCAGCGGGAGCCAAATTGTCCCAATCTTTATTAAAAGAAGTATAAAGGCATTTTGGGCAGACTAATAAGACATAATCGTTGGGCCCCACACGACCAAACTTCTTATTCTTCTCATAAAGACGTCTAAGATCTTGGGTGAGCTTTCCGGCAATGAGACGTCCCCCACCTTGGAACATTTGTTCCCTTTGGTGAACTTCATTGCATACGGGACAAACTGAATTGTCTTTGGAGCGAAAGGATATTTTACGATTTTGGGTTGCGGCTGTAGCTGCCATAAATAGTTTTCTCTCTGGAAAGTATAAATTCTTGCAGGAAACTGTCAATTCATTTGGTATAAAAACCGATACTTTCTATAGGGAAGACCCGAATTGTTGGAAAACTGGTAAAGCCATGAAGAAAAAAATCATTATACTAGGTATTCTATTCTGGATACCACTCACAGAAGCGATGGCACAAGCTGTGTCATTAAAGGCGTATGATAAGCGTGTTGAGATCATCACTTATCTTCGCGAATTGGAACCTATGGTTCGTAATTTCCCCGGAAATGATCCCGAAGGAAAACCCGTAACCACCATGTACGCCGAAGAAGGTAAACAAGGTCATCGCATTGTTAAATACGAAGAAATAAAAAGAATATACCAAGAAGCACTTCAATATTATTTTGAAGGTCAATATGTTGCTTCATACCGTAGATTCTTGGAAGCGCAGATTGCTATTGAAAAAATGACGGAAGAATTATCTCAGCTCTATGTTTTACGAGCAGAAGAGATGATGAAAACCGCAATGGAGAGAAAAAATCCAAACAATCCTCTCGATAAAACAATAGTGGATATAAGTATCGAATACGGAAAAGGCACTTATACCAGAAATGTAATGGCAGAGAATCGCGAAGCACCCTACTCCAGAAGGATGTACGAACCCAAAGAATATCACTATGTAACCAATCGATATGGGATTGAGAAAAATATTGAAATGGGTTATCAATTCTTGGGTCTTGCAAAACAAGCAAGAATCGATGCTCTTGCAGTGGAAAAGCATTTGGAAAAACACCAAACATTGAATCCTCGTAAGAGAAAATTTCGTATTGAAAAATACTTTGGTGCGATCAATCTTTGCAGAGATTCCAAAGCGAATGCTGTTAATATTTTTAAATTAAAGTACCCTTACGATAACTACTACCTTCAAAAATCCGATGCCAAGAGAGAATCTTTCCGAGACATCGATAATAACGAGATAGAAGGTGATGTGGTTAAATTGGAAGGCACAACTTATGACTTCACAAAGAACCCTTATATTAAACACGACCGAAGACTACAAGCTACCTTTGATATTCGAGTTCCGGAACAATTCAGAGTGGACCTTGCTGATTCGAGAGGAAGAGTTTATGAAAAAGATACAGATTCGCAGCTGTTCTTGCGATATGATCACCCTAGAAGACAAGAGTTAGGTGTTCCTAAAAGATCTGAAGTTCAAAACCAAGGTGGTGAACAACCCGCACCTGCAGGGCAGTAAGCGATTCGGCTAACCGCTTTGATATAATTTTCCAGCAATAAAAAAGCCACCCTGTGGGGTGGCTTTTTTTTATCAAAGGAGCTAAGCAGCCCGTTCTAAAATTAAATTCTCATTTTACTTCCGGTAGAGCCCTTACTACTTCAACAGCTTCTTCGAATACCCAACCGATCGTGTCATCTGCAAGCATAACTTTATGGAAGTAGGTTTCTACTTCTTTTCCATCCAAAGAAACTGTGACCTTGGTATCACTTCTTTCTTTTTTATCAATGATTTTTGTTCCTTTAGGAATAGTCGCTATGACTTCAGAATCCAGAGATGGTTCTTTTCTAAGTTCCAATGCATCTGTTTTGGTTTTCTTAAGAAAAAATTCCAGATCATCTGTTGAATCGGTTTCTTTACATTGAAACAAAAACAAGGCTACAACTATAGAACCAATACTGATTAGTGAGAATATTCGGTTTCTATTTCCAATCTGATTTGTATAAAGGTTTATTTTCTTATTTGGTTTCATATATTATAATCCTGATTCTTGTCCAAGAACCAAGCCTCCCTCTTTTCTTTTGGCAGAACACAATTGATAGAATTCGGCTTCCATCTCAGGGAATTTTTTACCCTTATCCAATACATCCATAAATTGTTGGTAAGTAAAAGGTTTCTCTTTATCACCACAGCAATCACGCAACAATAAATATCCTTCTGTATCGGCAATACCGGGGAAATATATTTCTTCATTCATCCATTCATGACCAAAAGTTAATTTCCCGGTAACTCCTGATTTCAATTCGAAGTCTTCGGTAGCCTTGCAGGATTCCATTTCATCCATTATATCACAAGCCTTGTTTTTTTCTTGTTTGTAGCGAACTAAGTTGGAGTTTCCCTCCTTAACTTCACCATAAATATCATTTAAATAATTGCTAATTGCATAACATTCCTTAGGGCTAGGTTTGTATCGAGAAATATATGCAGAAAACATATATCCTGTCTTTCCATCAAACTCTACCTTCCACCAATTACCTGCCATGCCTTCAATGGTTTCGGAATTCCCTGATTTTTCCAGAATCTTCAACTCGGAACCCCTTGGTATCTGACCCAAGGAAGCAGAATTCTTATCGCCCTGCGCTCTGAGATTTAAGCTCGTTTTTGTAAATACATAATAAGCTTCACTTCCTTTAGCGCTTGGGTCTGTTGGGGAATCGGAAGTCTTATCCTTACAAACAATAAAAAATGTAGATACTAGGAGAATGGCAAATGCAGACTGAATTTTCATAATTGATTTACTTACCTCGAGAAGTTAACTCCATTCTTTAATGAAATGAAGTATAAATCAATGAAAATCCGAGTTAATCAAACTTTTTCCCAATAAAAAAATTAGCTGTGGCTTCATAAATTCTGGAACGTGCCTGGGATTTAATCACTCTGTCTTGTGCCATGAAAACAACATCCGCACTCAATTCTCCCCCTAAGAATACACCATTTTGGAAGAAGTAACGAAGACCGGAGGCACCACCCATTTTGATTGCATAGGTTTCAGCTGTAGTATCATATCCCAAACCGAAAATAGGACGAAGATAAGGATCCCAAGCATTTTCCGAAAAAAAGTGATAGGTAGCATTCACTTCCAAAAACACTATTTTGTTTCCAACCACTCCATTTGAGTAGCTTCCTAAACCTGCGTATTCAAATAATATATTTCTCTCTACTTCTTCAGGAACGGCATTAACTAGAAATCTCTGCGGCCCGATTATGAGGGATCTAGATAAAACATTATTGGGTATGTTATTGAATCTGTATTCACGGTAATCGATTCCCCCACCTACAGACCAATGATCTGAAACTGACTTGTCATATAGAATCCCCATTCTGCGACTTTCAATTCCCGCACCGGAATATCCTTGGGTACCCGAATACAACCCGGCTCTTTGGAGATCGTTTCCGAAAGCATAAGTATAATCTGTATCGAAACCAATATTTCTAATATTTTTGCTTAAATCGTTTACAACAGGACCGCCAATCCACAAACTTCCACCTGCTCTTACTTCGATAGAACGATAGTCATCCGAAAATCCTAACTTTTTAGTTAGAATGGGACCTTCCGGTTTTTTTTCTTCCGGCTTTTTAGTTGATTGTGACTGTCCATCAATGACTGATGATTCCTTGTTTTGATCCGGATCTTCATCAATTTTATAGCCGGGAATTCCATCCTCTCCAACAGTAGTAGGGTTGCGGCGACCATCTTCATCTTGGGCAAAAGCGGGTTGAACAATAAGAACGGATGCAAATAGCAGGAGAGTGTAAAATCGAACAGGTGAAAATAAAAGCATAGAAAGATTGTCCTGCTCGAACCAATGCCCTGTCAATACTTTATAGCGGATTTTGTCAAAAAACAGTCTTGAAAAAGAAAGTTTTTATCAAATCATGGTAGATAATCCATGAAAGAATCACCCAAAAAAATCATTCTCGCTTACTCCGGTGGTCTAGATACCTCCGTCATCCTTGCTTGGTTGCAAGATAAATACCAATGTGAAGTTATTGCATTTTGTGCTGACGTCGGTCAGAAAGAAGAACTCAGTGGACTCGAAGAAAAAGGCAAAAGCACCGGCGCTTCCAAGGTTTACATTGAGGATCTAAGAGAAGAATTCGCCCGAGATTATATTTTTCCCGCTATCCGAGGCAATGCAATCTATGAAATGCGCTACTTATTGGGAACATCCCTCGCTAGACCTTTGATCGCCAAGGCGATGGTTGATGTGGCGAAAAAAGAAGGAGCGGATGCCTTCTCCCATGGAGCAACAGGAAAAGGAAACGACCAAGTACGTTTTGAACTTACCTTCAAGGCATTGGCACCTAATGCAACCATCATTGCTCCTTGGAGAACATGGGAGTTTGGTGGAAGAGCCGAACTCATAGAATACGCCAAGGCTAAAGGTATTCCCGTTCCTGTTTCCACAGAAAAACCCTATTCCATGGATCGAAATCTTATGCATCTGTCTTTTGAAGGTGGAATCTTGGAAGATCCATACCAAGAACCGAAAGAAGAAATGTTCTTACTATCCGTCTCACCTGAGAATGCACCGGACAAGCCTACCTATCTTGAGTTGGAATTCGAGAAAGGAGATTGCGTTGCAATTAACGGAGAAAAGATGAGTCCTCTCCAAGTTATGGAGACTTTGAATGATGTTGGTGGAAAGAATGGAATCGGTCGAGTGGACATCGTCGAAAATCGTTTGGTCGGAATTAAATCCAGAGGAGTCTATGAGACTCCGGGTGGAACTATCCTTTTCCATGCTCATAGAGATTTGGAGTCCATTACTCTGGATAGAGAAACTCAGCATATGAAAGATGAATTGGTTATTCCATTTGCCAAGTTGATATACAATGGACTTTGGTTTTCCAGTCAGATGCAAGCACTCAGAGCATTGATCGATAATACTCAAGAATTTGTTTCCGGAACGGTTCATGTGAAGCTCTACAAAGGAAACTGCACCATTGTTGGAAGAAAATCCAATGTATCACTTTACAATCCACAAATGGCAACTTTTGAAAAGGAAGAATTGTATAACCAATATGATGCGGAAGGTTTCATTAACCTTTACGGATTGCAGCTAAAGGAAACAGCAAAGCTCAGAGGCATAAAATAGAAAATGGATCGAATCGCAATCTATCCCGGATCCTTTGATCCTATTACCAATGGACATGTGGATCTGGTGAAAAGATCGCTGGATTTGTATGATAAACTTATAGTCGCTGTTGCCACCAATTCAAGGAAGAATACTCTCTTCTCAGTAGAGGAGAGAGTTGCCTTAATGAAAAAAGTCTTTCACGAGATGGATCCATCCAGAATTGAGATAGATACTTTTTCGGGTCTGACTGTTGATTATGCCAGACAGCGCGGGGCAAAATTAATCATACGTGGCCTTCGGGCGGTGACTGATTTCGATTATGAATATGCAATTTCCCTAATGAATAGCAAGCTTGCCCCTGAAGTTGAAACAATTTTTTTGATGGCAAGCAATGAGCATTCCTTCATCTCATCTACTATTGTAAAAGAAGTAGCGCGGCATGGAAGAGCGGTTTCCAACCAAGTTCCGGAAGTAGTAAATGAGGCATTGCTAAGAAAATTTCATGAAAACCAGGAACCAAACAACTAATCAACCTAATAACTATTTAACCGAAAAACAGAATAACTAATCAACCGAATAACCGACCAACAGTTTCCCTATTCCACATCATCACCTAGCATATCTATAGTGGTGAATCCCACAACAAAATCGGCAAGTTCGGCAAGATTGATTCCGGCACGTACACCTCCATAGAGACCAAAAAACACATCAATCTGCCAATTGAAACCAGGTGGATAACCAAAAGGTTTTGGTTCTCTTTCCGGAATATAAGCTTGTAATTCTTTATTTTTTGTCTTTCGAATCATATCTTCCATATATCTTCTTCGAAATTCTTCTTTTTTTCGTTTATTGCGTTCATCCACCGGATCGTTGAAAAAGGAAAAGTAGCGCATCTTAACGCTTTTTAGATTTGCCCTTTCGTCATCTGTTTCTTGGATTCCTTGTTTGTTGAAAATAACCTTTCCATTCTCGTCTCGAAGAGCTTCACCTGAATGAAAATTTTCCCCCCCGAGTATACCAAAAACCAATTGTTGCGAATGATACTTTCCAAAATCCCCTCCCCGCAAACCAAAACCTGCTCCCTTATCTCGCTTTCCCAATTCTGATTCTCCACCGGCGAAGTAAAATCCAACCGGTAGAAAGAACAAACGAAAACCAGCCCCATACACAGGGGTCTCCGCTCCAACATGGACTACGTCCTGGAGATCCTTTCTGCGGTTCTGCCAATAGGATGCACAATCTGTTACAAAGAAAATAATTAAAATGCCAAATGAAATTCGAAGAAATAGACTCATCTTTATTCTAAAAACACTTGTATGTAGAGCCTTGCAAGAAAAAAATAAGATATGGAAGAGGACATCGATTTAGGTATCAATCCGAAAGAACTGAATGAGACGGAAGCAAGGCTCATTACCTTACTATTTACATTGCTCAAATACCCCCAAGGATTGAGTCTGGATAGAATTCGTCATTTCATGTCAGCTCATTACAATAATGAAAATCCTGAGTCGGATCAAAAAAAGGTGCAGAGGGACATGGATGAGTTGAATGATCTTGGTTTTTCTGCAGTATTTGACAAGTCGGAGAATACCTACAAGATCAAATTAGAATCACCGGAATCCAAATTAAAATTCTCGGAAGGAGAATTGAAAGCAATATCCTTGGCATTGATCAATCAAACATCGGATGGTGAGTATTCCATCGAAACCTATTCTCTGGCACAAAAAATATTCGGAAGCAATTGGAGTCTTTATCCCTTTTTTCCAAAAGAAAAACCAAGTTCCAAGAATGCTACCCAAGATAAGGAAAACATAGAAACCATCCTCCATGCAATCAAGTCCAAAACCTCTCTCCAAATAACCTACGAAAGATCATTCGGAATTCCGCAAGAAAAAGAATTAGATCCCATTCAGATACTGCGAAAGAACTCAACCGATTTATACCTTCATGCCTATGACAGAAAGAAAAAGGAGTATAGATACTACCTAATTCCCTGTATAAAGAAAATATTCAAATTGGATAATCCATTTTTACTGGATCATAAGATCAGTAAAGAATTTGTCCCGATCCATGCTTTGCAATTTGACAAACACGACCCTATCACAGTTTCCGTCAGAACAACTCCAACAGGAAAATATCATCTAATAAATTATCTCGACAATATTCAATTCACAGAAAGTGATGATTGGTTGGAATTTTCTACAACGAATTCCGATGCATTGTTTCCTATTTTGATAAAACTGAAAGAATCAGTTTTGGAATTGCAACCCGATAGTGTTTTATCAACTTATCGTGAATTCATTGATAGTATCAAGTCATTGCATTCTGTTTCATGAATCCCCGAGATCTTTCATTTAATTATATCACCAAGTCGAAGATACTTCAGTTCACTCGGTGTACGAATTTATTTGAATACAATCTAACGCATAAAAAACCAAAATCCACCGAATATGTTGATTCTATTTATGGACTCGACAATCGAAAGATTAAAGAGATGGCAAGAAGCCTGTTCCCCGGTGGAGTCAACATCACCAACAAAGATGACATATATATATCCCACCAAAATTCTATGGATGCTATCAGGAATTCATCGATAATCTACAACCCTACCTTCTTATGGGAAGATTGCATAGGCTCACCTGATATTTTGGTGCCTAGCGAAGATGGAACCTATGTTTTATGGGAGATCTGTCCATCCATAAATACAAAAAAAGATATGGAATTGGAAATTGCTTATTATAAATATATTTTAAATCATTTGGATATAAAAATCTCTTTTATCAAGGTTCTCAAAATAGATCCCCAATACACACTAGTCGGAGAATTCGAACTCGCCTCTTATTTTACAGAATTGAATTTCGAAACTAAGGTCAATTCCAAGATGAAAGAGTTGGAGGAAATACTTACGTCATTGAGAGCAATCAAGTCAGATCCTCAATTCCAATACACACCCAAGATTTGCAATAGTTTCAAATCTTGTACAATTCCGGAATATTGTTTTTCAGATTTAAAGGACGGAAATATTTTTTCCCTTAGGGAAGCCGCCGGCACAGCAAAAGAATTGTATGAACAAGGAATATACCACCTAAGAGATATTCCATCAGAGACAGAATTAACGGATAAACAAACAATTCAGATTGAAACAGAAAAAACCAATCTTCCCCATATCAATACCAAGAAGATTAAGCAATTTTTGGATCGCATTCAATATCCGGTATATTATTTGGATTTTGAAACAATCAATCCTCAGATACCCATTTACCAGAATTCTAAACCCTACCAACACATTCCCTTTCTTTTCTCACTCCATATCCTTGAGACCAAGGAAGATACAGAACCCAAGCATTTTGATTACATCCAAGAAGATGGAGAAGATCCCAGAAAAATCATATTGGAGAAATTATCTTCTCTCATTGATAACAAAGGAACCATTCTCTGCTTCAATGATTTCTTCGAGAAAAGATGCATATCAGAATCTGTTCAGGTATACCCTGAGTATAAAGATTGGTTTGAAAGTATACGACCGAACTTTTTGGACTCAGCAATCCCTTTCAAAAACCTAGACTATTACAATCCATCCCAAAAAGGATCTGCATCCTTAAAGGACATACTCCCGGCTCTCACAGAGTCTTCGCACTCTCACTTGGACATTCAGAATGGATATTCCGCCAATCTGGAATTTCTAAAAGTCATAAAAAATTCTTCCTACTATTCAGATGAGGCGAAGACAACTTTCGGTCAACTCAGAGAATATTGCAAAATGGATAGCTATGCATTGTTCTTGATACAAAAGGAATTGGAAAGAATCATGGAAACCAGGTCGTCCCAATGAAAATAATAAATACAATACAAAGAAGTTTGCTACGCTTACTCATAGCTCTTCCGGATAGCTGGAAGTTGAAATTTGTGGGTGGAGAAAGGTTGGTTATACAGGATAGAGAGCTTGATTTGGATTTACATATTGTTTGTAAGCTCTCCAAATTCAATCCGGACATTTCGTCCTATCCACCACCCAAAGCAAGAATCAAGTTCAATAATTCAATGCAGGTCTTAACCAGACTTCCCATCTCCCTTCCCAAAGTTGAAACCACAATCATTGGAAAAGGTGCGGAAGCCTTGAAGATTCGATTCTACAATCCTGATCCGACAAGGGACAATCATCCTATATTGGTCTATTTCCATGGTGGAGGTTTCACTGTAGGTAACATCGATACTGTGGATGAAGTTTGCAGAAGACTTGCCTACCGTACACCTTGTATGGTATTCTCTGTAAACTATAGACTGGCTCCGGAATTTCCCTTTCCCTATCCATTGGATGATTGCTACCGTGCCTACAATTGGATACGAAACAATGCTTACAGACTGGGAGCCAATCCCGAAAAAATAGCAGTCGCCGGAGACAGTGCAGGTGGCAATCTCGCTTTGGGAGTAACCAGAAAACTGCATGAGAACAGGGAATCTCTTCCCAATTTTATGGGACTCATCTATCCTGTTGCCGATATGAGTAAAGAATCATCCAGCTACGAAACTTTCCAAGATGGATTCTTGCTAACCCGCAAAATGATGCGATGGTTCCACACCAATTATACATCCAAACCCGAAGAACAAAAAGATCCTTTGGTAAGCCCTTTGCTTGCCCAAGATTTTCCCAATTTTCCACCTGCCTATGTATCCACGGCGGGATTTGACCCACTGGGCGACGAGGGAAGAGAGTTGGTTTCTCAAATGGCAAAAAGCGGAGTAAGGGTCACCCATTCCGATTTTCCCGGTTTGGTTCATGGATATTTTAATATGGGATCAATCATTCCATCTTGTCGGGAAGCAATTGAAGACTTCATAAAATTCTTAAAAACAGAATGGAGCACTTAAAGAGAGAGAGTTTTGAACTCGATAATATAGACAGGAGATTTTCTCAATCATGAAGCAATTCCAATGTTTTAATTATACAGTAATTTTACTCAGTTTATTCAGCCTATTTGGTCTATCCGGTTTTTTATTCGCGGAAAGACCAACCGTTCTTACATTCAAAGAAAGAGAAACTGCGAAACAAATTGAAGCCCAGAGAAAAGCCGGATTCGGAGATATCGAAATCGATACCCTTCACGAATCAATAGCCAAAAATATTCAGGGAATTCGAAAAATGGTTGAACTGGGAGTAGACAAGCAAGCCGCTCTCTACCTTCCCGATCTTCCGGCAACCGAGGCAAATATTTTCAAAGAAGACAAAGATGGAAAAGTTTATGTGCAATTTGTACTACCCCAAGGACAATCCTATGTAGATTGGCCAAAAATCTATCTCTATGATGGTGTTGGCTTCATCTATCCCAGCGAAGACTTTTCCAAGATAGACAAAATCGTTTTGATGTTTCGCCGAGTTAACGCGGAGGGTTTCGTATACATCAAAGAAATGCGACGTCTCATCAATCCCAGTCCGAATTTCTCAGCTTCCAATGAAGATGGAACATCTCAGATTGATTCCAACTCGGACATCAAATTAGAATACTACCAATCTTTTACTTCCAATACAATCTGGCCGGACAAACCGAACCAACCCTTCGAACCGGATGTCGTAATGGAACTAAATACTGAAAATGACCCTCTTCCCTACGAAAAACAAAAACTTATCATGAGACAATACAAAAAGATCCTCCGAAAAGTAGATAAAGAAATGGCAATTAAATACAGGGGATTGGAATTGGATCAGAAACGCATGGTCTCTAAGATGTTGGATTTCAAGTAGGAAAATTGGGCGGTTGATAGCTACCACTGGGGATCAACAGTTTGCTGATTCACCACGGGTTGAAACCCGTGGCATCTCTGATCTTTTTGCGAACGTACAGATTCTGACTTAGTATGCCAACTGGTTTTCGTGATATAAAGATTATACTGTGAGTTGCAATCCGGAAATGGACTAAAG
>JAFIGA010000113.1 GCA_020831715.1 Leptospira sp.
ATTTAGGATTTTATTATTGGTTGCCGAAAAAATCAAATCCCTTCCATCCAGATCAGTGAATTCCACTTCTCTTTTTTCCACAGTGATTTCGGGATGTTCTTCCAAAAACCTGCTCACTTCCGCATTGAAATGCAAAGATATTATCGTAACATTTGCCTTGGCAAGAACCAAATTGGGCAATTTCTCCCAGGCAACATTTCCCCCACCGATTAAAAGTACATTTCGTCCTTCCAAATTCAGGAATGCGGGATATTTTTTAGCAGGTATATCCTTATGATTGTCTGGCAAAATCTTTCTTCCAAACATTTATTTCCAGAGAAGCATTCCTTGCTTCTTCCAAAACCCGAACCGATTCTCCGATATAAATAATTCCGGGACCTTTTGGTTCTTTTGTCCAACCCTGTTCTGCAATGCTACCGATCGAGCTTGTATGAGTGAAACTCGTTGCAAGGCTTGCATCCACAACAATCCCGATCGGCATGGATTCTTTCATTCCATTTTCGATGAGCTTTTGGCATAGCAATTGAATCGTTTTGGTTCCCATTAAGATTGCCATCGTTCCCTGAAAAGAAGATAACCACTTCCAATCCACACCATCACGAATCGCTGTATGTCCATCCAATACCAATAGTTGTCTGGAAACCTTTCTATGTGTCAGAGGGATCAAACCGTCCGCTCCACCGGCTTGGATGGAAGATACTCCGGGGACGACTTCAAAAGGAATGTTAGCGGCAACCAAGGCTTGGATTTCTTCACCGGCTCGTCCGAATACAAAAGGATCTCCCCCTTTCAATCGAACTACCGTTTTTCCTTCCAAGGCATATTTTACAAGTAAGTCATTGATTTCTTCTTGGGTTGCCGAGTGCTCACCGGATCTCTTGCCAACATAGAAAATCAACGCATTCGCAGGAAACAATTCCAAAAATCCCGGATCCAATAGAGCGTCATAGAGAATTACTTCTGCTTTTGTTAGTCGATCATACCCCTTTCTGGTTAGGAGCTCCGGGTCTCCGGGCCCCGCTCCCACTATGGAAACGAAGGGTTTCATATCGGAAGCCCACCCATCATACCTGCGGCTACGGTTTGGTTGGTATTCTCATCAATTAAGATGAAAGAACCGGTATGTCGATTGGTTGCGTAATCATCCCAGGCAATTGGTTTAGCAGTTCTTATATGAACCAGACCGATTTCATTGAGAGAATAAGATCCACCGGATTCATCCAATTTGGCATGACTGATATTCAGCTTATGATCCAATTTTGCTACCTCGGCTCGAACTGCATTGGTTCCCTGTCTCAATAGAAAACGGTTTCCCTCGTAAAGAGGTGTAGGTTCCATCCAGCAGATTGCCGCTTGGAAATTCGTTCCAATCTTTGGATTGAATCCGGCTCCACTGATCATATCCCCTCGGCTGATATCCAATTCATCTTTGAGGCGAACGGCGATGGACATACCCGGAACTGCCTCTTCCAAATCTTGCCCATTGAAATCAATATGCTCCACAACAGAACTCATACCGGAAGGATAAGCTGTAATTCTATCCCCTCTTCGAAGGACTCCACCACTGAGTTTTCCCGTATAACCTCTGTATTCTCCATCTCGGATTACATATTGAACGGGAATTCTGGATACTCCGTGGGTTATTTCTTCTTCCGTGGGAACGGATTCCAATATATCCAACATGGAAGGCCCGGTGTACCAAGGCATATTTTTGGATTTTTGCACTACATTGTCACCATCCAATGCAGATATAGGAACAGAATCCACACCGATAAATCCCAAACCCTTGTAGAAATCATGAAAGTCATTTAAAATTTGCTGGTAGACTTCTTCCTTGAAACCCATCAGATCCATCTTGTTAACAGCAAGGCAGAGTCTGGGAATCTTCAAAAGACTCGCAATGAGAGTATGTCGTCTCGTCTGCTCGATCACACCCTTTCTGGCATCAATCAATATAATAATTAAATCAGAATTAGATGCACCTGTCACCATATTTCGAGTGTATTGCACATGCCCGGGAGCATCGGCTATGATGAACTTTCTCTTTTCTGTGGAAAAATATTTATAAGCAACATCAATGGTGATTCCCTGCTCTCTTTCTGCCTTTAGACCATCCGTTAGGTGAGCTAGATTGATTCCTTCACCGTCTTTCGCCTTCAACGAATCCAATTGATCGGCGAAAACCGATTGTGTATCATAGAGAAGTCTTCCAATCAAAGTACTTTTTCCGTCATCTACGGAACCGGCTGTAATAAAACGTAACATATCCATCAGAAATACCCTCCTCTTTTTCTTTCTTCCATGGCGGCTTCCGATCTTTTGTCATCGAGCCTCGAACCTCTTTCGGTTGTTTTGGAAGCCTTGATCTCATCAATGATATCATCCAAAGAAGTTGCCTTGGAATCCACCGCGGCAGTGCAAGTCATGTCTCCCACAGTGCGAAAGCGAACGATTTTTTTTTCAACACTGTCATTGGCATCAATTTGAATGAATTCGGATGTGGGAAACAACAAACCATCTCGCCAGATTATCTCTCTTTCATGACTGAAATAGAGAGAAGGCAATTCGATGTTTTCTCTTCGGATATAATTCCAGACGTCCAATTCTGTCCAGTTACTGATAGGAAAAACGCGAACATTCTCGCCGTTGTGAATTTTACCATTGTAGAGATCCCATAGTTCCGGTCTCTGAAGACGAGGATCCCAAGCACCAAACACATCTCTTACGGAGAAAATCCTTTCTTTGGCTCTTGCTTTTTCTTCATCCCGTCTTGCTCCACCAATGCAGGCATCGGCTTTCAATCGTGTGATGGTTTCCAATAGCGTTACAGTTTGTATTCCATTGCGTGAAGGAAATTTTCCCTTTTCTTCCACTGCCTTTCCTTGGTCAATGCTGTCTTGCACCAAACCAATCTCTATATCCAAATCATATTTCTTGACAAGATTGTCTCGAAACTCCAATGCTTCCGGAAAGTTGTGACCTGTGTCAATATGGACTAATTTGAAAGGAATCTTCGCCGGGTGAAATGCTTTTAAAGCAAGATGAAGAATCGTAATGGAATCCTTTCCACCTGAGAACAGAAGAACCGGTCTGTCAAATTGCGCGGCAACCTCTCGAAGAATATAGATTCCTTCCGCTTCGAGCTGATCCAAATGTTCCATCTTTTTATGAAAAGATTTTTTATCCGCAGAAACTGAGGCTGAATCCACAAGACTTTCTCTGTCAGAGGAGGCTTTCTTGGGTACAATCTTACCATTTTCCCAGTGCAATCCGCACTCTTTTTGGCTTTCTGCTTCCCACCACCATCGTCCTGCTCGGAAATCTTCTCCGGGCTGAACCGCTCTCGTGCAAGGTGCACACCCAATGCTGGGAAAGCCTTTTTCGTGAAGCGGGTTATAGGGGATCTGATTTTCTTTCAGATAGCTCATTACTTGGTCAAAATTCCAATCAAATATAGGATGGAATTTATACAATTGATTGGATGGATCCAATTCCCAGTTGCTCATACCATCTCTGTTATTCGACTGATCCCTTCGGATACCGGTGATCCAGACATTTGCCCCAAGAAGTGCCGTCTTCAAGGGTTCTACCTTACGAATGCGACAGCATTCCTTTCTGTTTTCCACAGAATCATAAAAACTATTGGGACCCAGGTCACGGAGAAATTTACCCAATTCCAAGGGATCGGGGTGGTAAGTTTCGATGGGGAATTTGTATTTTTGAATGGTTTCTTGGTGAACGGTATAAGTCTCGGAAAACAATCTTCCCGTATCCAAGGAAAAGATTCGAATGGGCAGATTGTTCGAAGCAATCATATGAGTGATTGCCTGATCTTCAGCGCCAAAGCTGGTGGAAAATACAACCTTTCCCGGAAACTCTTTGCAGAGATATTCCAATGCCTTAACTGGATCTAAACTCTGAATCTTTTCGATTTTCTTATTGTCAATTTCTATCATTAGATTTCATACTCCGGTGGTGGGACAACTTCTCTCCCAAATTTCAATCGATTCCAGATTCTTTCATGAAAATAATAAAGAACCATCTTCGTAAGGAGCTCGGTTCCGCCTATGGAGGCGGCAATTCCGAAGCTTCCTGTAAGCAAATAGGATATAATAAAGGTATCGACAGTTCCCGTCGCCCTCCAAGATATTGTTTTTACAATGCTTCGATAGGGTCTATCTCTTATGACTGTTCCCGGCAAATGAAGGGTTTCTTCGGATAGTTTACCTGATTTTTCTTGGAATATACTCATTTTAATTAGCCCTATAAGCTACAATATCTTTTATATTGGACATTTTGTCGACTATAACATATTTATCAAGCGAATTTTAACGAATATTTCAATTATTTTTAAAATTTTCTGCTATTTCGTACTTTTTAACCCTCTGGACAAGAATTTTCTTGCAGCATTTTTGTAGTTTTTTATATTGGAACAAATATCCATTTTAACAGAAATTTGAGAGGTAATTTATGTCATTACGTTTAGGGGACACAGCGCCCGATTTTACAGCAGATTCATCCGAAGGAAAAATTGAATTCCACAAATACCTAGGCGATAGCTGGGGAGTTCTTTTCTCACATCCAGCCGATTTTACACCTGTTTGCACCACAGAATTGGGTCGTGTATCCAATTTGAAGCCGGAATTCGACAAAAGAAACGTGAAAGTAATCGCTCTCAGCGTTGACGGTGTGGATTCTCACAAGGAATGGATCAAAGATATCAATGAAACCCAGTCCACTACTGTAAATTATCCTATTCTTGCAGACGGCGACAGAAAGGTTTCCGCACTTTATGATATGATCCACCCAAATGCGGATAACGCTTTGACTGTAAGATCAGTATTTATCATTGGACCTGATAAAAAAATCAAACTTACCATCACCTATCCTGCATCCACCGGAAGAAATTTCTACGAAATCTTGAGAGTGATCGATTCTCTGCAATTGACTGCGAATCACAGCGTAGCAACACCGGTTGATTGGAAAGATGGAGATGATTGCGTGATCGTTCCTTCCGTGTCCGATGAAGATGCGAAATCGAAATTTCCCAAAGGTTGGAAAGCAGTTAAGCCTTATTTGAGACTTACTCCACAACCCAATAAATAAAAAGAAGTTTGAACCATAGATTGATTCTGTCGATAATTAAACTGAATCCTTACGGGATTCCGGCAGAGTCCAATCTTATACAACAGGGTGATTATGAAGAGAGATATTAAAAAGGAATTCAAAGAGATTGTTCGGGTAGCGGCTCCCGTTGAGAAAGTTTGGATGAGTGGCTACTTAGAGGCAAATATTGATGAAGATTTAAATCCGGCGGGTGTTACCAACCCACTCACATCTTCCGATACCTCCGATTCGATTCCCAAGGAAAAGAATACGAGCAATGAAAAATATCTTTCGATGGTAGGAAGTCTTGCCGGTGAAGGTAATAGCACGAAAGAAATTTCCCAAAATGACAATGGGAACCAAGCTTCCCAATCAAATGTTGCTGTTATGGAACCTCCACCCGTTACACGAGTTAGTTCTATTCCCAAAACAATAGGAATTGTATTCGGTACAGAAACCGGTAATTCCAAAAAAATTGCAGGCAGTTTAAGTCAAAAGCTAAAATCACTCGGCATAAAATCCAAAGTGTCCAGCACAACTCAATACAAAGTTAAAGATCTCTCCAAGGAAGAAGCATTGGTATGCATCGTATCCACTCATGGAGATGGCGAGCCACCTGAGGCCGCTAGAAAATTCTACAACGATCTAAAAGACTCCAAAGAACAACTGAATCATCTCAATTTCGCAGTTTTAGCATTAGGTGATACTTCCTATCCGCTATTTTGCCAGACAGGTAAAGACATAGACGCATTTTTACAAAAATTAGGTGCGAATCGCATCATCCCCACAGGACTCTGTGATGTGGACTACGAAGAAGTTGCGGAAGAATGGATGGCAAATCTCCTCCAAGTTCTTCAATCGGGCATCTCTTCCGGTGGAAATGGATCCGGAAACATTTCCCATGTTGTCCAAACTGCCTCGCCGGTTCTCGCAGATTCCCAAGACAGCAATGTGATCAAGAGTTCGGCTCCCAAATCCAAAAAGCTTTTGGCTGGCAGAATTCGTTCAAATATAAGTTTAACAGACTCCAGAGCTTCCAAAGAAATACGTCATATCGAAATTGAATCCGATGATGCAATCCCTTACCAGCCGGGAGACAGTGTGGGTCTTTTCCCTAAGAACGATTCCAAAACAGTAAATGCAATTTTAAAAACTCTGCGATTGGATCCCACTGATAGTTTAATCTGGAGAGACCAAGAATTTCCAGCCAAGTCATTATTCCAAGAAAAGGTATCGATTCGCTATCTTTCTGAAAGATTCTTGAATAGCTATGAAAATCTAACTCGTAAGAAACTAACAAAAGAAAGACTAGATCTCGTAGATCTTCTAGCAGAGTATCCACCCCACGAATCCATTGATAAACAATCCATTATTCAACTATTGGAACCCCTTCCTCCACGCTACTATTCCATTGCATCCTCACCCGAAGCTCATGGAACCAATGAAGTTCACATTACGGTAGCAGATGTTGAAATCGATGCGGCAAGAAGATCCTATAGAGGGCTCTGCACCGGCAATCTTTTCGAGATGGAAGAAGGAACCGAAGTCGAATTTAGAATCCAAAAGAATGATAATTTCCGTCTCCCCGATGCAAATGCCGACATCATCATGATTGGACCGGGAACAGGAATTGCCCCCTTTCGATCCTTTCTCTATGAAAGAGATGCTTTGGGTCACACGGGAAAGAACTGGTTGTTCTTCGGAAACAGAAATTTCTCTTATGACTTCCTCTATCATGCGGAATTTTTGGAGCTATTTGATAGTGGCGCCCTCAGCCAAATCAATACAGCATTTTCCAGAGACAGTGATAAAAAAGTCTACGTCCAAGACAAACTCTGGGAGAAGAGAGAAGAACTCATCAAGTGGATAGAAAACGGAGCAATCATCTATGTCTGTGGATCAAAAGATCCTATGAGTAAAGATGTGGATGAAATGCTCGTAAGTATTTTCCATGATAAATGGAAAAACGGAAAAATCGAAGCCCGAAAATACTTGGATTCCCTTGCCGAGTCCGGTAGATATAAAAAGGATGTATACTAGAAATGTCCAATGCACCTGCTAAAGAAACAATAGCCGAGAAGGCAAAAAGAGAAAGCGACGGTCTAAGGGGAACACTCAAAGATAGTTTGTTAGACGAACATACAGGTTCCCTTCGAGACACCGATCAGTTGTTGATTAAGTTCCACGGAATCTACCAACAAGACGATAGAGACAGAAGAGCGGAAAGAGAAGAGAGAAAATTGGATAAAGAATACTCTTTCATGATTCGTCTTCGTATTCCGGGGGGAACCATTGGACCGGTTCACTGGGAGCAAGCACAGAAGGTAGCTCACAAATACGCAACCGGAACCATCAAAATCACAACTCGCCAAACGATTCAGCTACACGGAATTATCAAGTCCAATCTCAAGCCAACCATCAAAGCATTCAATGAAGTGTTTTTGGATTCCATTGCCGCTTGTGGTGATGTAAATCGAAATGTTGTGAGCACGGCCAATCCGGCGGCTTCCAAGCACCATACAGAAATTTACCAACTAGCAGGCGATATCAGCAAAGACCTACTGCCCAAGACTCGATCTTACTATGAGGTTTGGTTAGACGAAGAAAAAATTGCCGACAAAAAAGAAGAAGATCCACTCTACCGTGATGTCTATCTTCCCAGGAAATTTAAAATCGCCATTGCTATCCCGCCCTATAACGATGTGGATGTCTATGCCAATGATGTTGGTCTTGTCGCCATAGAAGAAAATGGAATCATTACAGGTTACAATGTGAATGTCGGTGGTGGTCTGGGAACAACTCATGGAAATGAGAAAACCTACCCACGACTTGCCTCACCTCTCGGCTATGTTTCCAAATCCGATGTAAGAAAGGTGGTTTATGAAATCGCCACTACACAGAGAGACAATGGAAACCGTGAAGATCGTAAACTATCCCGTTTGAAATATACTGTAGACAAAATGACCGTGGATGGTTTCCGAAAGGAAGTGGAAAAAAGATCGGGGGTAAAATTTGCCCCGGAGAAACCATTTACTTTCAAGACTCGATCGGATTCATTTGGATGGGCAATTGATTCCAAAGGTCTCTATCACTACACCATCTTCGTAGAAACAGGTTTGGTGGTGGACAAGCCCGGATTCCAATTGAAGACAGCATTGAACGAAATTGCCAAGACGAGACGTGCTATGTTTCGCTTTACCTGCAATCAAAATCTTATACTATCCGATATTAAAGGAAAAGACCTAGGACTCATAGAAGAGATTCTTAAAAAATACGGGGTCTATGGAATCAATGATTCAGTAAGTAGAATTCGTAAAAATTCCATAGCTTGTGTTGCATTCAATACCTGCCCTCTTGCTCTTGCCGAGGGACAGAGGTATCTACCCCTTTTGATCGATAAGGTTGAGGCATTATTGGACAAGAACAATCTACGAGACGAACCAATCACGATTCGGATGACCGGTTGCCCCAATGGATGTGGTAGACCTTATAATTCTGAGATTGGACTTGTGGGAACTGCGTATGGAAAGTACAATCTTCATATTGGTTCTGATTTTGAAGGAACAAGATTGAATCAAAAGTTCAAAGAAAATCTAGAAGAAGATGAGATACTCAGCGAGTTGGACAGCCTATTTTCTGAATTCAACAAGAGCAGAAAAGAATCGGAATCCTTCGGAGACTACTGCCATAGAACTCGTTTGAGCTAGATAGCGCTTACACTTATTTCAAATTTTCCCATTGACTCAGGCTCTAAATTCATAGAGCTTGGATTGGTAGGAAGAGAATAATGAGTAATATTGAAATAAGAACAAAAGACAAGAAAGCGGAAGTCTCCTGGTTTTGTGATATATGCAACGGTGATTTTGAATACCTCGGTGTATTCGATGGGAAATACCGAAGTAACTTTGCACATACCAAAGATATTTTGTTAAAAGCCGATAGGGCAGGTTTTCAAAATATCCTACTCCCTTCTTCTTACCAAACCGGACAAGATACTTTAACATTTGCCTCAGCTGTTGCCCCCATGGTGGAACAAATGTCCCTACTAACAGCTATTCGTTGCGGAGAAGTCCATCCTCCCATGCTTGCAAGAGCTATATCTACTTTGGATCATATACTCAAAGGTAGACTCACCATCAATATCATTTCTTCCGATCTTCCCGGAACCAAATTGCATTCCGAACCCAGATACCAAAAATCGCGCGAGGTCATTGAAATTCTAAAACAAGCTTGGAGCGCGGATGAGATCAATTTCAAGGGGGAGTTTTATAATTTCCAACTGCCCACAGATCCGGTTAAGCCCTACCAGCAGAATGGTGGACCCCTTCTTTATTTTGGAGGAATTTCGGAATCGGCACGGGAGCTCTGTGCTGAGCACTGTGATGTATTCTTGATGTGGCCCGAGACATTTGCCAATATCCAAGCAACCATGGAAGATATGTCCGCAAGAGCGAAAAAGAGAAACCGAACCATTGATTTTGGCTTGCGAATCCATATGATTGTCCGGGAGACAGAAAATGAGGCAAGAGACTATGCTAAGAAATTAATTTCCAAATTGGACATCAATAAAGGCTCCGAAATCAAATCCCGTTCTCTGGATAGCAAGTCAGCAGGTGTTATGCGCCAAGACGAACTTCGTAAACAAGCCGATGAAGATATGTATATTGAAGAACATATCTGGTCAGGGATAGGTCTTGCCAGATCAGGTTGCGGCTCGGCAATCGTGGGTGATCCCGACCAAGTATTGAAAAAAATACAAGCATATATGGATCTGGGAATTCGATCCTTTATTTTCTCGGGCTACCCATTGGGTGAAGAATTGGACTATGTAGCAAAATACATTTTGTCCAAAATTCCCCAAGTGAGACTCTCCGTCGAACAAAACCGAACTCCGCTAGATGAACCCATTACCCCACTCACCACAGGAGAGAGAAAATGATCCCACAGATAAAAATTCATTCCCAAGGACCTAGCATATCTCGATTGGTTTATGGAGTCTGGAGAATCAATGATGTATCTATGTCGACTAAGGATCTTCAGGAAATAACTGAACTCTGCCTGGAACTGGGCATTGATTGGTTCGACCATGCAGATATCTATGGAGATTATTCCTGCGAGGAAAGTTTTGGCAAGATGCTTGCTAGTGTTCCCGCATTGAAATCTAAGATTAGGCTCATAACAAAAACAGATATTATGCTCCTCTCGGATAAATTCCCCAATCGAAAAGTCAAACACTACGACACATCTCCCCAACATATCCAACAATCCATTGATAGCTCTCTAAAAAAAATAGGAGTGGATACAATCGATATCCTCCTACTCCATAGGCCGGATCCCCTAATGGATGCAGATGAAACCGGTAAATGCCTGGACTCTTTAATTCAATCCGGCAAAATTCGTTATGCGGGAGTATCCAATTTTACACCCAGCCAATTTCGACTGCTTCAATCACGCATGAAGAGTCCCTTGGTTACTAACCAGATCGAAATCTCTCTAGCTAAAATAGATTGTTTTACCAACGGTGATTTGGACTATCTCGCGGAACATTTCATAAAACCAATGGCTTGGTCTCCCCTAGGTGGTGGAAGACTCACGACAGACACTGGTTCTCCCATATACAAAAAATTGGAAGAGATCTCCGGTGAACTAGGCATCCAACCAAATCAACTTGCCTTGGCTTGGCTCCTTCGCCATCCTTCCGGCATCATTCCGGTGATCGGTTCCGGTAAGCTCTCTCGCATTAGAGAGATTGCCGAATCAGTAAAAGTGAATTTATCAAGGGAAGATTGGTTTCGTCTATACGAGGCGGCACTGGGTGGGGAAATTCCCTGAGAAACTCTCCGCAACCCTCATCCTCGAAACCCGCATTCGCGGAAAATTTCTACGGTGAGTGTTGCTCCGTTAGGGTTTAAATTGCAGTTATTGTCCATAAAAATGTATGGGTATCTAGCAAGTATTTCATCTAATACCAAGCAATTCATCTTCTGTCATTTTAAAATTCTCTTTAAATATTACTTCAGACTTTCCTTTAAGTATTCCAATCTTTCTCTTTCCTGACTTTTTGGTATTTATCGGAATTAACTTTGCAATTGGCTTTTTATTTCTGCCGAAAAGAATTTCAACCTCTTCTCCATTCTTTATTAATTCTAGGACATGCGAAAAAATACTTTTAAATTCACCTACAGGGTATGATTTCATATTCTTATTTTAAATCTACATGACAACTTGTCAAGAATAAATATGATTTTCCCCTCACTACTTCAAAAAACCACTAATCGATTTTCTTAAAATTGAAAGCCCCGGCTCTTCATAAGGAAAATGACCTGCTCCTGTTAAGACAACCAATTGTTTCGGAGATTTTAATTTATCATAAAATTTCTTACTAAGTTCCAATGGTGTCCAAGGATCCAAACCGGGATGGGCAAGAAGAACTGGACAGATGTCAAAATTTTCCGGTTCCACATCAGGCTCGTAATTCATCAATGTTCGAAGAAACCGAAAAGATACCTTTCCTCCACCGGCATATGGATCCGATTCGAACTCGGAAGAAAATTTAGGATCATTGGTTATCAAATCCATCTTGGTGAGCCATTTGATAGGAACATGGATTGGATCAGTAAACCAAGAGAATACATTGTTCAGAGGAATTCCTACCCGAGATAGAAATAAATTGGCGGATGCAGTATCTCTAACATGATGATCCCTTAAATCTGCAAGTGTTGTTACAATCAGACCATCCACCTTTTTGTTTTTGGCAACAGCATGATAGCTAAGCATTCCACCAATACTCAAACCAAATACAAATATTTTCTTTCCGTCTTCCCTTTCTTTATCAATGAGATCACTGAGCATTTCTACCCATAGGTCATAGCTAACAGTAGTATCGTTGCCCACTACGCTTAATCCATAGCCTGGAAAATCAGGAGAAACTACATCACAATTTGCATTATCTGTTACCAATTTTGCCAAAGGCATAAGAAGACGACCATTGCCTCCTCCACCATGAACCAGTATAACCTTACAACTAGCTGATTTCTTGCTGTATCTATCGAGATGAATCTGATTTCCTTTCCATTTCCAATATTCTTCTTTTGGTAAGGACATCTCATCATAGCGAAGAGAGTTGGGAAGATATTTCTGGTAGCTATGCCAATTAGTTGTCTCAAAGTACGATCCACCTCTTTCCTTAATGTGAGAAGCACATTGCAGTAAGAAAAAAATCAAGGCGAACAAAAGAATCGAAAAAATTTTATTAGTTTTCATTATTTTACCTCAATCAAAATTTCGCTGTTAGAAAATATTCATCAATCTAAATATGGAAATGCATACTCAGTATTTTTTTACAGGTGTAAAATAATGTCACAAAAAATTGAGAACAATTATCTTAAGTTCATTGAATGCTTCACGCAACTCATTGAAGAAAAATCCTACGATGAAATATCGATACAAGACATCACGAATAGGACAGAAATGTCTCGAGTCAATTTTTATAATTACTTTTCAGACAAGGAAGACCTTATGTGGAAAACATTCCAATACCATTTCCTAACTATGAATGAGAAAGTTGAAAAAATCGATCCGGTAACTCTCCTTTCTGATGGAAAGCCACTCACCTACTATTGGTTTGAAATCATTCGAAAGAATAGAATTTTTTTCTATTCCTTATTTATTGGAGGAATGCCCTATAGTTTGGAAATTAAGATACTTGATTATCTGCAAAAAGAGAGCTATCGAACTCATGAAGTTCTTCGAATGAAATATAAAAATAAATCCATTCCTTATATTCGTATAAATCAGTATCTTACAGGGGCTTTAGTCCATCTGACAAGAGAGCTTCTCAGAGAAAATGACGAATGGGATTCAGAAGAAATTGCTACTTTTTTCACTAAGCTTAGTGTACCGGGTATTATTGGAATGATGGATGTTTGATTTACAGAATACCACTCTCTTTATGATACACGACTTGCTCCGCTAGGGGTTAGACCAAACTAACTTTTTACTCTTCCTTATTTTTATTAATGATAACTTCTATAGCTGGCTTTAGTTCTGATAATCTTTCCACGGAAACCGACCATACCATTTCGTAATCCACTCCAAAATAATTGTGAATGAGTTTATCTCGCATACCTGCAATTCGTTTCATAGATATTGTATTTCTTTGAGAATTTGTTTTCCAATATTTGGTTTCAAAGCATTTTTAGATATTAAGTCTACTTTAACTTGACAAACCTCTTCTAGCTTTTCTTCCAATTCCAAAAATTGAAAAAGATCAATAGGTTCAGAAAAGTCTACTAAAATATCTAAATCACTATTATCATTTTCTTCTCCTCTAGCGAAAGAACCAAATATTCCTATACTGTTTACATGATAATTCTGAATTAAATTTGGTTTAATTCTTTGAATATTATTTTTCCAAACTTCTAATTTACTCAAATTATTTTTCCTTTCTCTATGCTTGCTAAGATTATTTCAATCAACTTTTCCAATTCTATATTGATTGTCTATCCTACCGCCTTATTTAAATTATGAGAAAATAATCTAAATCTGTCAATTCCTTTTAAGAATTCCTAGGAGTGTATTTTTCCCAAATCCGTAAAAAAATTCACGACTGGTATTTCATATCACACCTCTCCGCGATCTCCAAAAGAAAGGAAAAATTCGAACCTGTTTTCCAATTCACAATTCTTTCATAAAACAAAAACACCATTCAGTTCATCCCTGCAATAATCTCTTTTTTCAGCAAAGGAATTTTCAGATTTATTGAAATAATGGATGCTCACATACAAAGTAAGATCTGTCATACACACAAAATCTACGTCCTCACTTCTCCTACAAACGCGATCGATTCTTCCTGATTCATATCCGGTGATTACTTTGTCTGGGTCACGGTCTCTCCATATTAATATATCAGTACATATATCTTCTGTATTTTCATTTACTACTTCTTGACGCATCGCAGAAAACGAGTATTTATAATTTGGGAAGGTTAATTCTGATTGCTTAGAATTCAATACCAATATTAACAATAGAGAAAGCAATTGGTTTTGTTGCTCCAACCGTTTAGCTTCTTGGCTCTCGCCTATATTTATGTCCGGAAAATTGCAATTCATACTAAATAATATAATAGCCAGTATGAACACTATGGATTTAAATTTCATTTTAACACCGCACGAAACCTTAATTTTTTTGATTTTGACGAATACCATTCTATAAAACTATATATTTTATACATCAAAAAATCAATAACCTAAAATCAAATATTTAGATTCTCCAATTTTTAAACAATTTGGATTGCGTCTTACTATATTTGTATCGTAAAATATATGTTCTTTCTTGTTCTCTAAATCTAGTCTTGTAATCAAAGAAGTTAAGGTAATATTGTCATAAGTGCCATAACCTAAAAAAACAGATTCATTATTTTTAAATAAACATTTTGGATTTCTATTTGTAAGAATTT
>JAFIGA010000115.1 GCA_020831715.1 Leptospira sp.
AATCGGAATTGTCTATCCACACGGTGGATTCTTGGAGACCTTCAGTGACGGAACGAATCCATTTAATTTTACATCTAAGTTCTTCTTGGAATCCGGAGCCGGAGTTTACTTGGATCCCCAAGGAACCGGGAAAATGGCGCCAGGAGATGAACCTCGTAATTTCAAATTAGGTGCTGTTCTAAAAACCATTCCTGACAATCCGGGATCCGATCCCAAGATCGAAGAAGAAGGAAGAGTTGTGGTTTTCTCGGGAACAAGTTGGCTCACCGATCAGTTCATTCCTTACAATATGAACAGAAATCTTGCACTTTCTTCCGTGAGCTGGCTCTACCAAGACTCTGTTATCAACGAAATTCCCAAGAAGAAAGATGAGATCGATACGGTAAATCTAAGTGATAACCAAAAGATCGTTGTTTGGTTGTTGGGTATGTTTATCTTCCCCGGTGTGATTATATTGGGCGGTTCCTATTATGTTGTATCTCGAAGAAAGAAGGGAGCTGACGAAGAATGAACAAGAAGATCCTTCTTGCAGTCGGTGCCATCATTCTACTCCTTGTTATATTTTTAACCACGGAAGAGAAGAAAGATTATCTGACAGAAGAGACCTATTGGAAGAAGACCATCGAGTCCATAACTTATCGTCCCCCTTCTGATGATTGGAAGGGCGAGGACAGAGAAGAATTCATTGAAAAAGAATTGATTCTTCGATTGGAAGACAAGGGTGGAATGAAGAAGACTCCCCTTTTTTCAGTAGAAACTAGATCTAAAGAAACTAATTCCCAAGGTTCCTCAGAAAAATTAGTTTACGAGGCGGGATACAATGCCAAGAACCTATTCAATGAACTTTCTGTTTTCAAGATAAAATCTGTAACCGATGCTAAGCCTAGCTTTCTCGATGAGTATTCTATAGATTTTGAGAAATCACCAAAGCTTACTATTTCGGATGGAAAGAAGGATATTCCATTGCATCTGGGAAAAGAAATCAAGGATCAGTCTCTCTATGCTATCAGCGATGAGAAATTTCTACTTTCTGCGACGGCACATACTTTTAGAAGATTTCGTTCCCAGGCAATTTCTTTTCGAGAGAGAAATCTTGTGTCGGCAGGCAATGGCTATCTCAAGAAAATTAAGCTACGAGACAGCACTGGAGAACTGGAAATTGAGAATACTCCCACAAGCAATAAGGCAGGTGGGACGCAAAATGTATGGCGTCGCAATACCGGAACAAGGTTGGTATTCGATCCTAAGTTGGGGGATGATTTGGATTCGGTTCTTAAGAGTCTGCGCTATGAAATGTTTCCCGATGAAGAAGAGGATGGGCTTGCTGTGATCGGGGAACTAATGAGTCTTCCGAAAAATCAACAATGGGAAATCTGGACCAGCGAGGGGCGACACTATAAAATTGTTCTTTTCTCCAAAACCCTGATTGGAGATAAAGAATATAGACCCACTCTGCGACTCATTGATGGTAAGCTTCAAGAAACTCCTGCTTATAGCTCTGATGCAGTTGGGAATCGTCTTTCTCAATCCGTTGAGAAAATAAGGAAAGCAACTCCATGGCAAAGGCCAGAGAAACAGATCAAGTAGTCTCAAAAACAACAGAAGCTATCCAGCATAGTTCGATTAGCAAACACAAAGATGAAATTAAACGACATCCTTATGCTCTCATGGTTGAGGATGTTTTCTTTCGTCCCCATTTTGCTTTTGAAAGTTTTGTGAATCAGGAGTTGATCGGTGGAAGAGATATCTGGAAGATCCACCTCATCCTTTCTATCCTTGCTCCTCTCTCTTTGGTTGTACAGAATGTATCTAAGTCAATTCTTGGATTTTTTCTCCACAAAGATCCCATCCTATTCATGGATTTTTTTGCAGGGTCTGCCAAGGCATGGGTATTTTTTATAATGATGATTGTTATGGTTCGATTCGCTGATTTATTTCGTGTTTATTATATCTATTGGGATCGGTCAAAAAGTTGGGATCCACCGACTCCCTGGCTACTGATGATTTCTTTTCTGCCATTTACAGCATCGGGGATATTTTTCCTCTTTCCCATTCCCATTAATTTCTTGTTTGTCGGTATAGCATTTTTATATTCTCTCCATCTTGCTTACCAGGCAATGCAAAATATCAGTGGGTATTCCAATAAAGACTTTCTTTCTTATATTCTGCAATTTATGATCTTTCTGACATTCTGCTCTGCTATAGTTTTAGGAACTTATAATGTTTACAGGACGGTTCGTGGATGAAAATATTTCTAATCGGAATAGGTGGCATCGCCATGGGAAACTTGGCGAGAATGCTCCAAGAAATTGGACACGAAGTATCGGGCTCTGACCAAAACCTCTATCCTCCCATGTCCACACAATTGGAAGAATGGGGATTGTCGCCTAAATCCGGTTACCGAGCAGAAAATGTTCACGGTCAAGATCTGGTGATCATAGGCAATGCCGTTTCCAGAGGCAATCCGGAAGTGGAAGAAGTCTTGAACCTGGGGATTCCTTATATGAGTATGTCTTCTGCTCTTGGTGAGTTCTTCTTGAAGGATAAGAAAGTAATTGTTGTATCCGGAACTCATGGTAAGACTACTACTACGTTTTTACTCCATCATATTCTGAAAGAGATTGGTCTTGCTCCCGGACTTTTTGTGGGTGGAATTCGAAAAGATGGACATCCCGGTTTTGAAGTTGGTAAGGGTGATTATTTCGTAATTGAAGGCGATGAATATGATTCCGCTTTTTTTGATAAGGGCTCCAAGTTCTTACATTACAAACCTTATTACCTCATCATGACTGCATTGGATTTCGATCATGCGGATATATTTTCCGATATGGAAGCAATTCGAGTTCAATTTCGCAGATTGCTTCGCTTGGTCCCGAGTCTTGGGAAGATCTTCTATTGGGAGGGATCTCCGGAACTGAAGAGTTTAGTGAAGGATTTCAAATTCACTCCCTCTGAGTCCTATGAATTGGACAGAAGGAACTCTGTTCTCTCTTATAAGAAATCTATTTTAAAATGGAAAAAGGATGGGATCGCTATCCGACCCAAGCTCATGGGGCTTCACAATCATCGAAACGCCGAGGCGGCACTTCGCGTCGCTCATACAATTTCTCCCGAACTTACCGAGAAGATTCAGCAAGCATTTGTTAGTTTTGCGGGAGTGAAGCGAAGACAAGATGTTCGCTTCGAAGATGATAGAACGGTTGTGATGGAGGATTTTGCCCACCATCCGGTGGCAATCCAAGAGACCATTCGTGCTGTGAAAGAAGGCTATCCGGGTTATAAGGTGATTAGTTTGTTCGAACCGCGCTCAGCTACTTCACATAGAAATGTGTTTCAAAAGGATTTTGCCAAGTGCTTTGTTGGTTCGGCATTGGTCTTCATGACAGAAGTATTCAATACCAAGAAAGTATCCAAGGATGCAAAATTGGATGTGAAAAAGGTCTGCTCCAAAACCCATGCCAATTCCCAAGCCTTGGGAATCTATTGCAAGAATCCCAAGGATCTTCTTGCCAAGTTACGAAAAATGCTTCCTGCCTTCAAAGAAGACAGGGTTGTGATTCTTGCCATGTCGAACGGTGCCTTCGGTGGTATCTATCCCGATTTGGTTAGTCTCGCCGAACAGAGATAAATATGAAAGGAATAATATGACACTAATAGAAGAAATCCAATCCATCTACGAAGAAGCAAAGACCACTCTCGAAACTTCTGTGAGTGATGAGGATTTGGATACAAAGAAAAACCTCTTCATTGGAAAGAAGGGAAAGCTCACTTCCATTCTCAAAGGAATGGCAAAACTCTCCGTCGAAGAAAAAAAGACCGCAGGTAAAGTGGCGAACGAAACTCAAACTAAGATTGAAGAATTCGTTCAAGAGAAAAGAACTCGCATCAAGAATGAATTCTACGAAGTGAAATTAAAAGAAGAACATTTTGACCTACTTCGTCCGACAAGGCTTTCGGAGAATCAAGGATCGATTCATCCTGTCTCCCAGATCCAAGCTGAGATTGAGGCAATTTTTACTTCCATGGGATTCTCCATTATGGATGGACCCGAAGTGGAGACGGACAATAATAATTTTGAAGCGTTGAATTTTACAGGCGATCACCCCGCAAGAGATACGCAAGATACATTTTACACCACCGATGGCAAACTCCTTAGAACCCATACTTCGGCGATTCAAGTCCGTGCACTTCGTAATCTGAAACCTCCTTTTCGAATCATTGCACCCGGTCGGGTATTTCGCTATGAAGAGGTGGATGCATCCCATGAGACGACCTTCTATCAAGTGGAAGGTATGGTGGTTGGAAAAGATATCTCTATCGCCAATCTCATCTATACCATGGAAACTCTGTTATCCGAAATATTCAAAGAAACTGTCAAGACAAGACTGCGTCCCGGATATTTTCCTTTCGTAGAACCCGGTTTTGAATTGGATATCCAATGCCTTGTCTGTAAAGGGGAGGGCTGTTCGGTGTGCAAACACTCCGGTTGGTTGGAACTACTTCCTTGTGGACTCATCCATCCCAATGTATTGGAGTTTGGTGGACTTGATTCCAAGGAGTGGACTGGATTCGCCTTCGGACTCGGATTGGATCGACTTGTTATGATGCGTTATGGCATCCATGATATTCGCTATCTGCATTCCGGGAATCTGAGATTTTTAAAACAGTTTAAGGTCTGAAATCTTTCAGTCCGGGAACCTGGCGAGCGGCCTTATACGAGACCAATTTTCCCAAGTCCCGGATGGATTGAGTCTGGTAGAAAAGAATCTACCCGTATTATCCAGATGAATACACCAGAGTCCTCCTTGATTGTCCCCTGAAATCTCGCAGGTGTTTTCAACAGATCTTAATAATGGATCACTGTTTTCTAATAAAGGAATAATCGGAATCTGTCCGCCTTGATTCCCAGCTGTTCGGATCAAAATTGTTTCTACTTGACTTTCTCCAGATATTCTTGAAAATTCAATAAAGTGATGAAAATCATCAGATAGCGAAATATAGTTATCCATATTTAAAAAATTTGGTGCAAAGCTAGAGATGGAAGTGAAATCAATAGGAAAAGGTGTATCAGGTAGATTTTGATTGTTATAACCAAGATGAACTTGATTGTCTAAATCAGAGGTAAATGCATAAAGCATTCCATTGGAGTTAGATGATAATCCGTTTAGTGTTATAGAAGATGCAACACCTGGAATTGAAATATCTTCATTTAATCCATTTACAGTGATTGAATCTCCTGATATATTAACAAATTCAGATTCTTTGATATAATTGATAAAATTACTCATTTGATCAATTATAACTAAATCACCTCGATATTGCTCAACTCGAATAGGTGGATTTAGAAAAGGACTACCGCTCAAGATATCCACAGAGTAATTTCGACTTCCATCCACAAGCAGATCCAAATCATATCGCCAAAAAAGTTCGAATGGTTCCGAAATTTCTTCTACAATGTAAAGGATTCCATTACCAACAGAAAATAGAGTTTTATTGGAAGATGTATATACGGCTGTATTTGTAGGAGTTTGGATTTTTCGAATGGAATAGCCTTGAGGATTGTTTAAAGGTAAAGTGATTACAAAACTCTCCGAACCATCAGGCTCCCCGTTTGTGAAAATCTGCCTGCTGGCTAGAAATAGTAAGTTGTCATTCACTTGGATTCCATTTGTTACTTGCAAAAAATTGGGAAGAAAATTACTAAAATCGAATGAAGTAGGAAATTCTTTAAAAAGTATGGTATCATAATTGATTCCATCTGCTGTATAGAGAAATATTGGATAAACGGTAAACGGGATTCCTGGATTAAAGGAACCTATTTTCAAAGCGGCACCAAGTCGAAAACTTCTTCCACCAAAAGTTCCCATGGATCGTTGACCAAAGATCATGCTAAATGGAATTCCATTCGTTGCATCCAGTCTTTGGATTGATTTTATAACTATCGAAAAATTCCCAACAACACGAAGTGGTTGAGTATTGCTAAGATTGCTAAACGCGAAGACGTCCAACTCAAAGCTACCCATTTCTACATAGTTCTCTCCATCTTTATTGTACAATTGAAACTTGTAGAGATTCTTGCCCTCAAGCAATACTTCGAATTGGTTAGCTAAAGCGGCTGAGAAAAATTTTCCATTTTCAGGGATCGTTGGGAGTCGAATGAGTGAGTTGCTTGTCTCTTCAACAGGCGTAACCAAAACAGCATTGGCATCAGGAGATCCATCTCTTGGAACAACTTCAAATTCTATGGTATAAGCTTGTTTGCTATTTAATATACCATTGATTTCATTAATTTTCAAGAAATTAGTTAAAAAACTTAGATTGGAATTAGGATCCAAATCAGATTCCTTGAATGCAAGACAGTTTGCACCTAGACTGAAAAAAATAAATAACAATAAATGCGTAATCAACTTTTTCATAGCTAAGTTTCCTATCTTAATAAGATCCATTTTTTTATGCAAGACTTTTATTAGGTTTTAAAAGCAATATTGATTTTAAATATATAGTCTAACTATTATGGAATACCGTCAATTAGGAACTACCGATTTAAAAGTATCGGCAATATGCCTGGGAACTATGACCTGGGGCAGGCAAAATACGGAAGAAGAAGGTCATGCCCAAATGGACATGGCACTCGATTATGGGGTTAATTTTTTCGACACCGCGGAAATGTATGCGGTTCCCCCATCTCCCGAAACCTACGGGAAGACAGAAACCATCATTGGAAATTGGTTCGCCAAAAAGAAGAATCGTGACAAAGTCATTCTCGCCTCCAAGGTAGCCGGTCCGGGACTCTCGTGGATTCGAGGGGGTGACTATCAGATCGATCGAAAGAATATTACCATAGCACTGGATGATTCCTTGAAAAGACTCCAGACGGATTATATCGATCTCTACCAACTCCATTGGCCCAATCGTGGTTCTTATCACTTCGGGCAATTTTGGGGATACAATCCTGAACCATCTAATACCGATCATGTGAGAGATAATATGGTGGAAGTTTTGGAAACCTTGCAAGACTTTATCAAGCAGGGCAAAATCCGCCATGTTGGTCTATCCAATGAAACTGCATGGGGAACCATGACCTACCTGAAACTTGCCGAGGAGAAAAAACTTCCTCGCATGGTGTCCATTCAAAATGAATACAGCCTTATGTACAGATTGCACGAACCGGATCTAGCGGAGATTTCGCTTCGAGAAAAAGTCGGACTCCTCGCTTGGTCACCCCTTGCCACCGGAATGCTAACCGGAAAATACGCTAAAGGTCAGGTTCCCGAAGGATCACGCTGGACAATGCTTCGCAAGCATAACCAACGAAATACTCCCCAAGCTCATGCCGCTGTGGAAGCATATGTGAACTTGGCAAAAAAACACAATCTAGATCCGGCTCAGATGGCTCTTGCTTTTGTTACAAGTCGTCCATTTGTCACTTCCAATATCATTGGAGCGACCAGTGTGGATCAATTGAAGGTGAACTTGGAGTCGGATCAATTGGTTCTGTCTAAGGAGATTTTGAAAGAAATCGATGGTATTCGCAGGGAGTATCCCATTCCTTACTAGATTTCTCCTTTTTTTGAGAATCAGTATCATTTTCTGTTGACAAATTGAGAACCCATCTCATTATGGTGTTGTAGGGTTACATGAGGAATGTGGCTCATCATATAGAAAGTTGGATAGGGTTTAATATATGCAAAAGTGCCATTGCGGAGAGGTCTTTTTTGAAGAAATCGTAGGCCGCTCACTACAGTCAGGTAGAGATTTTCGGGAACTCATGGTGGAGATGGGAGCAGGACAGATCTGCACTGCTTGTGTTGGGGATTTGTATGCATACTGTGAAGATCGGTTGCAGGAATCTGGACTTTCTTCTTTACTAGGAGCCGTTTCTCGCTAAAATAGGGCTATGCCCAGTATTTCAGATCAAAATCCCATAGATTCTAAACCTCATTTTCAGCTTATCGATGAGAGTCTATTTCGCTCTACCCAGGAACAGGCTCTCCATTCCCCTCGCAAAAGATCCAATCATAATTTTCACGAACTAACAGAAGTCTATCAGAGGTTTCTAAACGTACTCACTAAGGGAACCTATGTACAACCACATAGACACAAGCAAGTTCCCAAGCCCGAAACCTTCCTTGCATTGAAGGGCGAGCTAGGGTTTCTGCTTTTTGACGAAGAAGGAAATATAACAGATCAGTTTCGAATATCTTCCCAAGGTCCTAATTTCGGAATTGATCTTCAACCTGGGGTATGGCATAGCTTAGTTTGTTTAACGGATGTATGTGTTTGTTTTGAGGGTAAGTCGGGACCTTACAATCCGAATACGGATAAGGAGTTTGCGAGTTTTGCCCCGCCGGAAGGAGATCCTAAAGTGGAAGAGGTGCTTCGCAAATGGGAGGGACTTTTTGTCATATGAATAGAAAAAATATTGCTTATTCCAAATTCAGTTTTAATTTTTGGGATAGATGCGGTAATATTCCCAAACAAGGTTTATTATTTATTTTAGGAATTTTGTTGATCCTTACAATGAATTGTCGGACAACTCAATTGGCAGTTCCTATTGACAGCCATCGTGTGGAAAAAATAAAATCCAAATCCGTTAAAAGGAAATTTCACTATTTTGTTCCCAGCGAAATGAGTGAGCAAAAGCTTCCGGTAGTTATCGTTCTCCATGGCGGTGGGGGCAATGCGAATGGAATTATCATGGCAACCAAGATATCGGACTATGCCCAAGAAAGGGGATTCATAGCAGTCTATCCATCCGGTGTAGGGAATCGTTGGAATGATGGAAGAAATTTAAAGAATGCTCAGACTGATAAACTTAGAATTGATGATATTCAATTTTTAAAAGATATTAAAAAATATTTTGTTCAAAATCATAATGCAGATCCCAACCATTTCTATCTAACCGGATTTTCAAATGGTGGTTTTATGGTGACTCGTTCCATCTGTGATACAAAGGAACTATTTTCCGGATTTGCCGCATTGGGTGCGGGAATTTCGACACCTCATTATCCAAAATGCAAAAACCCCGACAAAAAACCCATTCTATTTATCTGGGGAGAAAAGGATGATACTGTACCATTTAATGGTGGTGAGATGATTGTTAAGACCAACCAAGATAAAATTTCTGTTGGTTTTACTGAATCCTATGAAACAAGTGTTGATCATTTTGCCGATAGGTTTTCCTGTGAGTCCAAGAGCTCCGTTGCAATGAAGGGCTTGAGGGATCGAAGTAAATCCGCGATTACCAAAACCATTCATGCAAACTGTAAGCCTTTTGGTTATGTGGAGGGCTACGCTCTTAAGAATCATTCACATACTTGGCCGGGTGGTTTTCATTATAAAAGCTCGATCAATTTTGGATATGATGGAGATGATTTGAATGCATCGGATGTTGTGGTAGAATTTTTTCATAAAAATTGGATCAAAGATAGAATAGATAAAAAGGAGAAGGAATCTAAATCAATGGTAAAGAATCGATAGTAGCATTGAGCTGACCCATGTAGGATCTTCCGAATATTGCCACATGCACTAGCAAGGGATAGATGAGCCAGAAAGGTTCGCGTTCCTTCCAATTCTCGTTTTGGTCTATGGCTTTCAAAATTTCTTCTTTGGAAGAGTCTGTTAGGGAGGAGCCAAATAGAGACAGCATTGCTAGATCTTGTTCTGGATTTCCGTAAGAAACTGATGGATCAATGAGGTAAGCTTTGTTCCCGGAATAGAGTACATTTCCACTCCAAAGATCACCATGAATCAATCTTGGTTTTCTCGAATCAAGATTCCAAAGTTGAATGGAGTTTTCCACTTTTTCTATTAGATTTTTCTTCCAAGAATCACTTGCCAAGCCTCTTCTTTCTATTTCATGAACCATTGGTTTGATTCGAGACTCCATCCAGTATTTTGAAAAAGTTTTATATCTTGCATTTACTTGTAAAAGGGTACCGATGAAATTATTCCTTTCCCATCCCCAAAATGCTAAACCATTAGGATCGGTCTTCCTATTTATTGGTTCGTGGTTGTAGATTGATAAAAGACAATTTTTCAATGCTTGGTTTTGATCTTCTTTATTGCCTGAGAATTTAATACCGCAGTATTCCATGATAATCTGGAAAATATCATTCTTTTCGATAATTCCATAGACTTTGGGGATTTGAGCCCCAAAAGACCTAAGCGCTTCTAGACCTTCCACTTCTCGAATTGCCATTTCTTTGATGTTTATGTTCTTAACTATAAGTTGGGTGGTTGCCCCGGAGACTTGGACTGTCCATAGCTCGATAGGGAATAAACTTTGAGTATAAAACTTTATATGTCTAATTTTAGCATTTTCAAGACCCAATATTAGGTTAAGCTCCCTTACCGGAGTGGATACAGTCATAGGTTTCTTATTATACAAATCTATCTAAGTTAGCAATCACTTTTTTTATTATACCCTATGGGGTATTTTCTTTCTTGACTTATTTCTTGAGTTTTTATAAAGTGGAAGTAGAGGTTTTATCATGATCAAAAATATGGGTTCTCTGGATCGGATTTTAAGAGTAGGGATTGCCGTCGTGGTAGCTGTTCTTTATTTCATGGAGATTATAACAGGCACTGTTGCAATCGCAATGCTAGTAATTGGTGCAGTTATGCTTGCCACTAGTTTGATCGGATCGTGTCCACTATATATACCATTTAAGTTGAATACGAAACAAGGAAATAAATAGAATATTCGAGAAAATTATGAGAAATTTTAAAGTAATACTAATTGTTACATTATTTAGTTTTCTTATCTCCTGTAGCGGAGCAAGTGAAGAAGAAAAAAAGGTAAAATCTTTGGTTTTGTTCAAAGATTTGGGAACTGAATTGAAGACGGAATTGATTCAATCCGTGAAGGAAAGAGGTGCGGAGAATTCTATCGAGGTATGTGCTAAACTCAGCCCGGAAATTGAAGAACGTATCTCGCAAGAAAATGGTTTATCTCTCAAAAGAATTTCCGACAAAAATAGAAACCCAAATCATGCTCCACAGGATTGGGAAAATGAAGTCATTCAGAATTGGAAAGCAGACTTAGAAAAAGGAATACAACCGGCAGTTTTTACTCAAAAGGCAGGGGACGAGTTTCGAGTCATGAAACCAATAGTAATTGATAACCCTACTTGTTTAAAGTGTCATGGTATGGAATCGGACATTGAAAAAGCTACCTTGGAGAAGATACAAGTTGTTTATCCAATGGATAAAGCAAAGGGTTATAAAATGGGAGATATACGAGGTGCATTTTCCGCATCATGGAAAATCTAGGATCTCATTTACCATATACCGAGTGCTGAGTTTGTAATGGCTTGATAAGAGGATATGATAGTACTATTTTTAGTCTCGTTAGCAATCTCATCTATTCTTACCTACTTGTTGGTGTTATACCAAAGAGGAAGAGGGAACTCCAAGAGTAGAATTTTTTACGCAGGTATCTTTTACCTTTTTTTGAGTATTCTGTTTTTTGTTACAATCTTTGGAATTGTTTTTGGTGCTTTTTTTACTGCTTGCGGAATGTTCTTTTTGATACTTGACCGCTTTGGAATTGTTAAATCATTACCGACATATATATTACCAATTCCTATACTTGCATTTCTATTAATGAGTTTTCAGACATCTTCATCCAAGAATATATTCCTAATACCGGAAGGATACAAGGGTAGGATACTTGTTGTCCATGATTGCGATGACGGTGAGTCGCGTAGATTTGAAGGTTTCTTCCGGAGAGTTTATCCAATCAACCAAGATGGAGTCGTGTTCAGTAAATTTTCTTTTGCCGGAGATTCATTTGATTTTATGAATTCTAAGTTCTACTATGTGGATTCTAAGGGCAATCGGACAGAAATTCCATATTTGGATAATGAATTTATATTCTCCGAGGAGACCGAT
>JAFIGA010000124.1 GCA_020831715.1 Leptospira sp.
TAAGCTTACTAGTCTCACCTGAATTATCGAAAAAATACGCTCTATGTACGAACTTCAATGCAGGTTTAATATTCCCAAGACTCTTCTGATACCGGTTCTTTATTAAACCTGGGTCAACATTGTGTCCATTTTGCTTTACTCGTATTTGCACCCGATTGATATTAATTTCTACATCATCAGTGCAAAAGAAATACAAATAATTATAATATCCGAGATTCTTTGCCTTTTCCAGAAAACCAATTTTATTGGTGTCACTCATAACAGTTTCAAAAGAGAAATCACTCGTGTTAACCACTAATTTATTCCGAAAAAAATCGACTACGTCTGATGCCACATAAGAATTTCGATTTTTATGATCATCATAGAGCAAACGTTCTCCTTCAACAGTAAATTTTTCAAATAATTTTTCATTACCCAGTTTAAGTGGAGAAAACTTAGAATTTTTAAAATGATTTTGAATTTCAAGAGTACTCAAATCTAGGTTATATTGGCTTAGATCAAGATATCCTTTTCTGAAAAGTTCTTCTTCAATAATGTCAGCGTTAAGAAAGATTCCAAGTTTGATATTACCGATTGGGAACTTTTGTACAAAAGTTGACTTACCAGATCCATTGGGGCCTGCAAAAACTCGCAACCTCTTTTTTCTAACAATTGGATTATCCAAATTACCTATTGATCTTGAATTTGGTGGGAATATTAAGATTTCTTCTATTTAATTTTTTTACTATTTCTATCCTACCGTCAGGATGCTCCACAACCAAGTTTTCACCATTAATTTTATAGATGGGTAAGTTGGTGTTTTTGGCATTTTGGCTAGCTTTATAACTGGCAAGAATTGCGGCTCCAGCTATTGCCGCAATAGTAGAGTTCTCAGAACGATCATTTTTATCAGATAGGATTGCACCTAAAACTCCACCTACGATTCCACCAGCAATAAGAGATTGAAGTAACTCCTGGTCTGACTGTTCCATACTACAAATCTAAATGACTTATATAAAACGTCTAGCAGTAAATTATGAGCCAAAATCTATAAACCATCACAGATTGGAGCGGTTTTTGAATTCTTTCTAGCTCTTCGTGATCAATTCATCCCTTGACTCTGCAGCCTCTCCCATTGCTTTGTATGAAGCGATTGCGAAGTCAAGAAATGAAGGTAGTATTCTGCCAGAGTTTTTTTAAAAAATGCATCTCAATATCATACTCCAATCAGGATGTAATGATCGAATCCAATGAGGATTTAGGGGATTGGTGTGGAAGCGATTCTTACGGAATAGTCGTTGGTGTTTCAGGGATAAGAATTTCAGGGGAGTTGCTTTGCAACTGGTGGGTGCCGGCTTGTTGTGAAGCTGCCGGCATTAAGGCTCACATTCGTTCGCAGAAGATGGAACAACCACAGCACCAATTGTTTGCAATGTAGTGCTGGGCAGGCGGAAAGAATGGCTCTGCCATTCGTTATGGAAGTTTTAAGAAGTTGGTTTTGATGATTAGTGTATTTTCTTTGTTCTTAGCATAATTACATCCTTTAACAACTTACACTATCTAACCTAGACCAGTTTCCACCTCAATCCGGGGCAACTTAAGGGCGGGAATCCCCAAAATCCCCCTGAATCAATGTAAGAAAAGACCTCAGGGGATTAAGAGGATGTTAGGGATTAAGGTGGAAGCAGTTATTGGCGAGAGAGTTGGTTTTGCTGATGATCGTTCTTTCTTAGTTCTTTTTCTTACTGCCGCCTTTAACCCTATCAACAATATAACTGAGACCAGCTTTCACATTAATCCGGGCACCCCAGGGTGGTAATCCCTAAAATCACCTGAATAATGATTGGAGAATAGATCCAGGGATTTGATTAAAGTGGAAACGATTCTTACGGAAAAGTCGATTGTTTTGAAGGGATAAGAGAAGAGTAACAAAGATATTCACTGCCGTTTTGAAGGCAGTGAATAACAGGATGGCTTCATCACTTACGTTCCAAGTCAACAGGTTCACGGATTTAGATTTAGAAAGGTAGTTGTTTTGTTTGGAGTTTTTTTTCTTGGTTATTAAATAAATTGATAAATATAACCCTATAATGAGGGCCATGGCTGTGGCGACTCTTTGCACTTCCAAGCAGGCAACACGTGCGACACTGTGTGAACCCAATCTTTTCTTACCTGTTGTATTCAACCTTCAAAATGGTTGAATACATCCTGTTATTTGGGAGCTCATGCGACCAAATATCTTGTTACTTCTTCTTTTCTTCATCCTCTTCAATCCGGGCACCCTGGGGCGGGAATCCCCAAAATCACCTGAATAATAATTGGGGAAGACTTCAGTGGGAATCGCAGCACAAAGGAGCAACAGAAGTTGCTCCGACTGCGAGATTGTGACCGCAAACGAACGAAGGTGAGTGTAGCGAGTCGCTGGATTCGAGAATGCATCCCAAAAAAAAATGGATCTCAATATCATACTCCAATTGGGATGTTATGATCGAATTCCAATGAGGATTTAGGGGATTGGTGTGGAAGCGATTCTTACGGAATAGTCGTTGGTGTTTCAGGGATAAGAATTTCAGGGGAGTTGCTTTGCAACTGGTGGGTGCCGGCTTGTTGTGAAGCTGCCGGCATTTGAGTGCTCACATTCGTTCGCAGAAGAATTTAACAACCACAGCACCAATTGTTTGCAATGTAGTGCTGGGCAGGCGGAAAGAAAGGAAAGAATGGCTATGCCATTCTAAACGGAAGGCATTTTAATCGCTGAGTGCTGAATGCTGAGCCCAAATTAAATTATACACTTTTAAATAAAAATTTTCAAAGCACAACTCCGTAAGGGAGTGACAACTTTTTCCCGGCTCTTTGCACACCCGAGCAGGCAATCTGACGGGGAAAAGTGGTCGCGATTATCTAACTTCCGTGTCGCCGAAAGCGCTTCCTCCTGCCCAGCATCCATTTCCGAAGGAATGGTGCTGTGGTTACTTTCGTTGTTCATTCTTCTTTAATTCGGAGCCTCAAAGTCAACGACCATAAGGGTCATATCATCAAAGACAGGTTTTCCTTCTCTAAAATCTTCCAACTTGATTTCTAATTTTTCAATGAAATTCTTTGGCTCTAAATATCCATTTGTCTGGATGAACTTCAAAAAGTTGTCAAGATCGAATAGATCCATATTTTGATTATGAGTTTCTGTTATACCATCAGTGTAGAGATACATTCTAAACTTATCGGGTATGGAGAATTCTCGGTATATTGCTTTCTGGTCTTTCAAAAGTCCCATTATAGGATAAGTTGTATCCAGTAAAACTAAATCGTCACCCATTTGAAGAATGGGTTCCGGATGCGCAGCATTGGCATATTTGATTTTTCGTTGATTCCAGTCCACATCAATCACACAACAGGTATAGTGAACCGGTTTATTGGGAAATGTCTTCCATATACTCAGGTTCAAGGAATCAATAATTGCTGCCGGGCTGTCGTATTCATCCTTGATTCGCTGGTATTCTGTTTGGATAAACATAGTTTGAAAACCAGCCATAAGTCCATGACCGGTTGCATCAGCGATAAAAAATCTACATTTGGTTTCCGATATCGCAAAGAAATCATAGATATCCCCGCTCACTTTATCTATGGGTTTGTTAAGAATTTCCATAGAAACATTGTTCTTTTTGCAAAATATAGAATGTGGTAAGAGATTTTTTTGTAAACTTTCGGCGAAATCAATCTGTTTATTGATCAGTTCTAAAATGGATGTTAATTTTTTCTGTTCATTTGCTAATTTCTCATTTAGTGCTTTTAGTTTTTGATTCGAGGCAATTGTAATTTCTTCCACCTTTTTTCGTTCGGTGAAATCAATTCCTACACATTGCACTTCCACCGGTTGTCCATTAGAATCCGTCAATAGTGTAAAATCCCAAAGTGTAGATGCTAAACTACCATCCTTTAAAGGTTTCCGGAGTTCCACTTGGATAGTACGAGTTGGATCGGAAAATAATTCACTGATCACTTTTCTTGTTTTTTCATGATCATCTTGATAGATGGAATTCATACAACTATTTCCGAGAATAGTATCAGTGCCGTATATATAACCAAAGACATCCATAAAGTTTTTATTTACATAGGTATAATTTCCTTCCAAGTCGGTTCGTATTACATAACAAGTTTGGGATTCCAACATTCCTCTAAGTTTCTCTTCATTTTCATGAAGTTTTGCTTTAGAAAGAGTAATTTCTTCAAGTCTAAATTTTAAATCTTCCTCCAGTTGTTTTTGTTTGGTAATTAGATTGCGAATCGATAAAAATTGAACAATATTACCCTCTAAGTCGAATACCGGATTGATGATCGTATCCACCCAGTAAATTTCTCCCGACTTTGTTTTATTGCAAACTTCTTCTCTCCATCGTTTTCCCTCAAGGATAGTATCCCACATTTTCTTCATGAATTCTTTAGAATGGTATCAGGAGTTGACCAACCCATGTGTGTTTCCCAATAGTTCGTCTCGGCTGTATCCGGATACTTTACAAAATTGATCGTTGACTTTTAGAATTTTACCATTAGGATCAGTTATAGAAACTATCGAACTCGCCTCCAAAGAATTCATTATGGACTCTAAATAGTTCTTTTGGGAGATTAGTTCCTCTTCTAAATTTCGTAACTCTGAAACATCTTGCATATAACCTATGGTACGAATCGAACCATCTGAATTTTTAAATGATCTAACTTCACTTCGAACCCATCTTTCCTTAGTGTCAGATAACACTAATCTATGGATAACTTTAAGTGAGGTCAAATTCGCATGTGCTGATTGATACATATCTTTAATAGAATTTCTGTCATCAGGATGTATTAATTCAACAAAGCTAGTAAAACTTGGTTCCATAGATGTATCTATTTCCAAAAGGTCATACATAGCATGATTCCACATTAGTTGATTAGACTTAGAGTCGTATTCCCATTTACCCACCTTCATATCACGTAAGAGTAAATCTTTATGACGAGATCGTTCACCTAAAATAAATTCAGATGTTATATCTTCGACTATTCCCTTGTATCCGGTGTATTCTCCTCGAATATTGTATACTGGAATAGCATTGGCACGAATCAATACTTCTCTATTATCCTTGGAAAGACACCAAAAAGAAGTATCATAGAAAGGAAGACGAGAATCAATTTGATAGGTAGAGTCATTTTGTAGTTTAATTGCATCTTCCGGTTTCATAAGACTATAAATGGATTTACCAATCACTTCTTCCGCTGAAAACCCTAATATTTCTTCTATCATCGATGAGGCACTAATTACATTCATATCAACATCTACTTCCCACACCCAACCCTGAGAGGAGGCAAGAATGCCTTCAAAAAATGCTTCATGTTTCTTCTGAGCTTCTTTTTCTTCTATCTCTTGATTAATATCTTCCAAAGTCCCAAAGATCTTTACGACTTGTCCCTCATGTTTTATTGCTCTACCTTTGTATCGAACCCAGCAGAAATGATTTTGATTAAAAACTTGTGCAGTTAGATCAAAAGGCTTTCCCTTTTTGCGGCATAATTCAAATGCTCTCTTCACCCTATTCTTATCGTAATTAGATATAAGTTCAAATGCAGTCTCTAATGGCACTCTTACGTTTTCATCAATTTGATAAATTCGATATATTTCCCTTGACCAATGCAGAGTATCCGAATCGAGATCATACTCCCAAATTCCAATACCTAACAACTCCTGAATAGAACTGGAGCAATAAGGAAATGACATATACTCGTTAATGCCCACCATAACTAATATAGAATAGACTTTTTTTGACCTCGATTCCGTCACCTTTTTTATAAGGTGTAGTATTTTTTTAAATTATTTTTTTTAAAAAAATGCATGAAAAATGAAATAAAAAGCTAATTTTAAGGGATTTTGGTTTTTGAAAAGTACAAGCAAAAGGAATTTTACCCAATTAATTTAAAATGATTATAAAATTGTTGTGGATAACAAGCATACAATCTTATACGGCGAAATTGCCGGCACTTGGTGGTCGCATTCGTTCTCACAAGAATTAACAACGGAAGGAAAGGAAGGAATGGCTGTGCCATTCTAAAC
>JAFIGA010000145.1 GCA_020831715.1 Leptospira sp.
GTTGAAGCTCCGCAGTGGGCATCCAGTGACGCCGCGTCTTTAATCCAGCCGCGCGCCCTCGCCTACGCCGGTCATCAGTTTGGTCATTTTACTATGCTAGGTGATGGAAGAGCAATACTTCTGGGGGAATATTCGAAATTAGATGGAACCACAGTTGATGTTCAGTTGAAAGGGAGTGGGAGAACTCCTTTCTCACGAGGTGGAGATGGGCGTGCAACTCTTTCTTCCATGGTAAGAGAGTTTTTGATTTCGGAGGCAATGCATTTTTTGGGAATACCAACAACTCGTAGTCTTGCCGTCGTATTCACAGGGGAGGGTGTTGCTAGAGAGGAAATGAATCCCGGGGCAATACTTACTAGAGTGGCAAGAAGTCATATTCGGGTGGGAACATTTGAATACATTTACCAATACCAATCTCCGGGAGAGGTAAAGATCTTTACCGATTATGTGATTGATCGGCTCTATCCGGATTGTCGGGATTCAGTGAATCCGGCTCTTGCTCTTTTGGATGCTATTATTCAAGGTCAGGTGAAACTCATAGTGGATTGGTTGCGAGTTGGTTTCATTCATGGTGTGATGAACACAGACAATATGAGTATTAGTTGTGAGACGATTGATTACGGTCCTTGTGCATTTATGAATTCCTATGATCCTCTTACGGTTTTTAGCTCTATTGATAGAAATGGACGTTACGCATTCGAAAACCAAGTTCCGATTGCGCATTGGAATCTTTCTTGTCTTGCCAATTCCCTACTGCCTGCAATTCACGAAGACCTTACCCAAGCGATTGAATTGGCGAAGAATAGTTTAAATCAATTCGTTGATATTTTCCAAAAAGAAAAAAATACTATGTTAGGTAACAAAATCGGAATCTTGGATCCGGCTCCGGAGAATTTGTTGCTTGTAAATGAACTCTTTGAATGGATGAAAGAACAGAAAGTAGATTATACCAATACATTTTTGTATCTGGAATCTCAATTAAATAATAAAGATTCGCATACATCTCAGGAATCTATGGATGTAAGTTGGAACAAAATATACTCTGATGAGCATTTTATCAGGTGGCTGGAAAAATGGAAGCAGAGGAGATCTGAATTAGGCTTACAAAACTCAGACTGTATATCCATAATGCAGAAAACTAATCCTTCGATTATTCCCAGGAATCATATTGTGGAAGAAGCATTAGAGAATGCTAATCAGAATGATTGGAATGCCGTGGAAAACTTGTGGAAAATGATTCGATCTCCCTATGAAAACCGCTTCCCTAATACCCTCTACCACTTTCCACCGGAGGATGGCGATGGGAATTACAAAACATTTTGTGGGACATAATAAAACGCTATGTTTTTATTTAAAATGTACATTTCTTGCATCTAAATAAAAATAAAGAATAACAAGTTAAGTTTTATGGATTATTTCTTGCTATATTATGGCTTGTTAGAATTTAATTCAAATAAGAGGCTAATTTAATGGCAGAAACTCAAGCAACTCCCATTCAATGGAATCCAGAATTAGGAATACATACCAATATTCTAAACTTTCATGATCCAATCATAGAAAACCAGCCAATTCATTTTCGATTTTCCTTGTTTAATGAAAATGCAAAAAATTCAATATCTCAAACCTTGGATAGATATTTGATTCTTATGGATCTCATTTTTTTGAGAGATGCAGTTCTATCGACTTTAAAAGAGACTATTACAAATGCAGTCAAGGCTAATGCTAAACGATTGTATTTTCAAAAGCAAGAAGTTGATATAATGGATGTTTCAGCCTACCAGAATGTTATCAAAAAATTCAAAGAGGGCTATCTCGCTCAAAAAGATCAAATTGATAAGGAATTAATTTCCTCTAAATATGCTGTCATTGTGAGTTTTGTTCATAACCAAGACTTGTTTCGTATTAGAATAATGAATAATATCAAGCTTACTCAAGATGAGTTGTCCCGAATTCAGGAAAAGATTCAAAAGGGAAATAATTATAATGATTTAGGAGAGGCATTTTTAGAGTTAGGTGATGAATTGGAAGGAGCAGGCCTAGGACTCATCATGGCAATGATGATGCTAAAAAATGAAGGTCTCAAACCAAATTCATTTCGTTATGAAACAGGAAATGACAGAACTACAGTAATCATAGATATTCCTACCAATACGGGAGCTTCGAATCCGCAGGTTATGGAAGCAACTAAATTGCTACAAGAGATTGATCATTTGCCAACCTTTCCCAAGGCTATCCAAGATATCCAAGAAAAAATAAATCATCCTAATTCCAGCATCAATCAGATTGCCGAAATGATCAAGAGAGATGTAGCACTTTCTGCCGGAATTTTGAAACTCGCTAACTCAGCAGCCTATCGTAGAGGAGATAAAGTCGAAACTTTGGATCGAGCACTACAACTGATAGGCTTGAAGGAGCTACAGACTTTGCTTTATTCCTTGGGAACCAAGCAAATATTAGAAGATAAATTTCCTGCATTTGCAGTTATATGGGAGAAGTCGAATGAATCTGCTTTCTATTGCAAGTTGCTTGCGAAGAAGATGGGGCTGTCAAAAGAGGTTTCCGGGAATCTAATGTCTGCGGCGTTATTGCATGATATCGGCGAAATCATTCTCCTTTCTCTCGAGAAAGATAAGATGATGTCTATTCAGGAAGTTTCCAACTCAAAAGAATTTTCATCGAATCTTAGCTTAGAGGAAGTCGCATTTGGGATTACACATACTAAATTGGGTGCGATGATTGCCGAGAAATGGTTTTTTCCCGAGGTATTCTCTGTTGCTATGGAATACCACCACAAACCACTGACAGTTTCCGAGGCTTACAAAGATACAGTTTATGCGATTTATTTGGCAGATATGATGATACGTATTAACTTTCAAGAGTCTCACCCGTCAGACATACCTAAACTCATATTAGAGCATTGTAAATTTCACTCTCAGGGGGAGTTTCAATCCTTCAGGACAAATGCTCTGGAAGAGTTTAGGAATTCGTAGGAATGGTTGTGATAGGGAATTGAAATATTTATGTCCTATCCTTGCAAATGACAAATGCTATGTAGTAGTAGGTATAAAAACTAACGATTCCTAAGGCAACCATCCATGTAAATGGGGGTTTGTACAAGATGTGGATACCGATCGTAGTGCATACTCCCAGTCCTAAAACGATAGGGAGAAACAAATATTTTGTGGATTCTCGCAGGCTAGTTGCCGGTTTTTGAAGCAAAGGAAACACTTCCAAGGCAAAAAGTGCAACCATGGGACCGAATACAAGTGAGGCAAAAGATAGCCCCATTTCCACAATATTTGCCTTGGTTTTCTCATCCAAGAAGAAGGGGAGAGTAGACGCCGCAAGTAGAATGCCTCCCCAAAAAACGGTGATTAAAC
>JAFIGA010000195.1 GCA_020831715.1 Leptospira sp.
ATAGTACATAGGCTTAACTGTTCCGCGTTCTTTCAATTCCAAAGCTATCTCGTCAGGCAAAATGTTTCTTAGCAAATCATCGGATCTCTCTTTTTCATTTTCAAGGTCCTTTGTTCTTTATCTAACTTTGGCATCCAATTCCAGAGTGAGAGTGGCGGCTGTATTAAAGGCATTTGCGAACCGCTTGGAAAGAAGAAATGCCTGGGCGAAGAAAAAGGTAAAAATCCCAATACCAATCATAAAAAAGGATTCAATTAATCTGTTAGCATATAATGCATCATTCGCATAGGTAACCAAGAAGACAAACATAGCTATAAAAAATCCGGTTGCAGATTCTCTTTTATTTATCATGGCTTTTATTACTATGTAATAATAATATATTGCCAAAGTAATCGTAAAAATCTGAAAATACATCAATGACTTTGTATAGACAGAAATTGGAAATGATATAACAATGATATTAAAAAATAGAATAATCCCCAAAGTAATGTAATCCAGATTGCGAATAGATTCGTGAGGATAAAGGGATTTAATAAATAAAAGCAAAAAGGCACAAGCCGAATAAAAACTTATGTATTCAATGAATGTAGACAGCTTCCAGTATATAGGAAAAAATTGATAAGCCACTGCTTCTCCTGTAACTGAAATTCTTAAAACCATTACAAAAGTTAATAGTGCAAAATATAAAGTGGAAACATCATCTCTTCTAAGTATCCATAAACCTAGATGATAGAGTCCGATGATAAAAAGCGCCCCTGTTAGAAATACATCAATGAAAAGTTTTTGACTAAAATCAAATTCCAATTCATCGTAAATCCCCAAAGTGATTATATCACGAAATCCGGGTCGAGGATAGATGGAATTCGCCATATGAAGATGGATTACGTTTTCACCTTTTTTGGTATTTTTTAATTCTAAAACCAAAGGAGCATAGTAATGTGGAAATGAACCACCGGTCTCTTTATATATGTTTCCGTTTCGAGCGATTTCTTCTCCATTCCAATAAAGCACGAATCCTGTATCCATCGGTGGAATTCGAAGTCCTAGTTTATGCTGACTCTCGGGAAGAATAATGGATGCTTTGAATGTTGCAATGCCTTCAATTTTCACTGGTTCTCCGGTTTGGGATTCCAGATCTATCCAATGGCTGGGAATATGGACATGTTTTTGGGTCTTTTGGGGTGATTTAAATTCGTCACGAAACTCATTCCAATGAAACTCCCAATCGCCCTTTAAGAAGACTTTTTTATTTACGAGATCAATATTTTCCAGATTTAAAATACCCGACTCTATCTCAGGAAGGACAATTGAATCCATGGGTCTACAATCAGTGATTACGAATTGAATCAGGAGAGAGGATAATAGAAAGGTATAAATTCTACGCATGATTTGATATCCTTATATGAATAGTCAAATTCTTACTATACCATAAAATCAATCAATTGAAAAATGTTCTGAATCCGCTGTTTTATATTACTCTAATTCTAAAATGATTAAAGTGATATCATCTTCAAATTTATTGGAGCCTTTAAACTGTTTCAGGGCTTCCATAATATGGTTTATTTTTTTCCTGGGAGAATGATGATGAGATTCTTTGATAGTTTCATAAAAATTTTTTTCTCCAAATTCTTCACTCTTATCATTGAAAACTTCAAATATTCCATCCGAGAAAATGTAGATAGAATCTTTATTTTTTAATTCAAATACTTGACTTGTGTATTCGATGTTTTGTTTCAAACCAATTATTGGACCTGTTTTATACAAACATTTTATGTCCGAACCTCGCAATAAAACTTGTTCGGGATGTCCTGCGGAAGAATATTCAAGTGTCTTTTTATCCAAGTCGATATCGATTATAACACAGCTGAAATACATAGTCTTATAGGTATTAACAATAGAGATATTGAGAACTTCCATTAATTCGGATGGTGTTCTAATAAATTTTTTTATATTTTCATACTCGCTTTTTATCGCCATTGTCACCAAGGCACCCTGCACACCATGTCCTGTAGCATCGGCTATCATGAATCTATACTTATTTTTATCTTTGTTGAGTTTAAAAAAATCATATATATCCCCTCCAACTTCATTCATTGGTTCATATAATACACCCACTTTAAAACCTTTTTGGCTGGGAATTTTTGGTAAGATACTATTTTGAATTTTTTTGGAATAATTGAGATCTCTTTGGATATTTTTTAAAAGTTTATCGGATTTTTCCTTTTCACTTTCTAAAGCTTTGGTTCTTTCTCTGACTTTTGCATCCAATTCCAAGGTTAGAGTTTCGGCAGTATTAAACGCCGTCGCAAACCTCTTGGAAAGAAGGAATGCCTGGGCAAAGAAAAAAATGAATAGACCCAATCCCGTCATATAAAATGAATCAATGACTCTACTTGTATAAAGTACATCATTTATATAAGTTAATAAAAATAAGAACAAGGCAATTAAAAAACCTATGGAAGATTGTCTCTTATTGATTATTGCTTTGATTAATATATAAAAATAATACGAACAGAGAATTACAGTAAGAATTTCAAAAAATATCAAAGTCCGAGTATAGATAGAAAGCGGAAATAAAACTAAAATTCCAATAAAAAAACTAACACTTCCGATTATAAATTGATCGAAAAATCTTATTGATTCTTTCGGATACAGTGACTTAATAAATAAACCAAGAAAACCATAAGCGAAATAAAAAGTAAAGTATTCAATGAATGTAGATAGTTTCCAGAACATAGGTAGAAATTGATAGGCTACCGCCTCACCCTGAACCGGAATTCTGAAGACTAACGTTAGCGATAACAAGGCGAAATACAATGTAGAAACATCATTTCTTCTCAATACCCATAGACCCAAATGATAAAGACCTATGATAAAAAGCCCACCGGTTAAAAAAACATCAACTGATAAATTTTGTCTGAATTCATACTCCAATTCATCATAGAGTCCAAGAATGATTGTATCTCGAAATCCGGGTCTGGGATAGATGGAATTCGCCATATGCAAGTAAATCTCATTCTTCCCTTCCTTGGCTGAGTTCAAGGATACTATCTGAGGAGCATAGTATTCCGGGTATGTTTCCCCATCCTTTTCATATACGTTTCCATTTCTTGCGATCTCTTCGCCATTCCAATAGAGGGTAAAAGCTGTATCCATCGGTGGTATGCGAAGACCTAATTTTTCTTGGTTATTAGGTAACAAAATCGAGGCTTTGAAAGTAGCTACCCCTTCTATGGAAACAGACGTATCCTTACCGGATTCCAAATCGATCCAATGATTGGGTATATGAGCATAATGCAATTTTTCATCTTGCGGAGATTTGAATTCATTTCGTAATTCATTCCAATAAAATTCCCACTCACCAACTAGAGGTATTTTCTTATTGGTGAAATCAATTTCTTCAATATCCAGAATTCCCATATTCATCTTGGGTAAGATTATAGTATCATCCGGTTTACAATTTGTTAAACCGGAATAAACTAATAGGAATAATATTAGTAAATAATATTTTTTGTTCACCCGAAATACCTAATAGGAATAAGTTAATACTTATAACAGAGAGTATTTCAGCAATAGAAAAATTATTTACTCTCCCTGTCCCAATGAATAACCAATCTCTCCATCAAAGGTGTAGAGATTCTCCGTCTTGATAAAATCAAAGCCTTCCTTGGAGAAAATGTCCAAAGCCTTGGTAATCTGTGAATGACTTATGGGCTTTCCATTGCCTTCGGATGAGATGAATCTGCATCTATAATGATCCGTTAAGAAAGTCTCAGGCTGTCCATCCGGATAGACCTTCACTCCTCTGTTAGTGATCATTTTGAGCTTAAGAACACCTTCTGTAATCTTCGTAAGTTTCTCGCCCATTTTGTTCGGGTCTCTGTCCTCATAGGAATCAATGAAGATGTCCACACCGACAAGTTCTTCTCGGAACCGGGCTGAGTGATTAGTTTCAGACATTGAGTCCAGGCATTGTCTGCAATCCCGGATGTCTTGCCGGAGAGATAAACTTTTTCTCCCGCTTCAATCTCTGCATAATTTAAATTGGCACCGGCCTTTTCTAGAATGGAGATAGTTGCATCCATTATCTCGGGTCCGATTCCGTCTCCTCGTATAAGGGAAACTGTATATTGGGAATTCTTGTCTTGACTCATTGGTTTCCAATCGCCTTATTATGAACTAATTTACATGAAATTTACTTCATATATTTAATTCAATTCATTTTTTTTGAAATTTTATTAGGCAGATAAAATTGATTTTATTAAAACTTAGTTTTTTTATGCTAAACAATATACGAAAAGGTAAGGAATGCCAAGGGCAATTTTTGCGAAGTGAATATCACACCATCCACCAAGGGATTGCGATTATCTTATTGGTGAGATAGAACGGTCTCTCACAGGTACAGATCAGTAACCCATTCCCTTGCTGTTCTTCCGGGATATCCGAATAGAAGGCATAGATACCCTTGGTATCCGACTTTCTAGGATGACTGGCAAGCTTGATCTCTATAGGATGATACTTTCCATTCCATTCCAAGATGAGGTCAACTTCCATGCCTGTATTCGTCCTGTAGTGGAAGAACCCGGGTGCTTGTGCATTGTTCAGATTCTTCATGATCTCTGTTACAACGAATGTCTCGAAGAGGCGCCCTTTCATAGGACTACCAAGGATCGACTCAGGGCTAGGAATCTTTTGGAGATGGCAGATGATGCCTGTGTCCAGGAAATAACCTTTGTTTCTCTTGGAGATTCTCTTTATAAGATTCTTGGAGAATGGTTGAACTTCGACCCATTGGTAGCTATATTGTGCAATGGATAACCATTCTTTGGCGGTCTTTCTATGAATATCCAATTCTCTTCCCAATTCGGTCTGATTGATCTCTGTTGCACTCAAGGCGGACAAGGCACTGATGAAGTTCCCGAACTCTTGAAGATTCTGAATATTGGAGAGGACTCGTACATCTCGTTCGATATAGGTCTTTATATAAGAGTCGTAGAAGTTCCTCACCAAATGGTCTGGCATCGGAATGAGCCCCGGATATCCCCCTCTCCAAATCCTTCGAAATAGGTCACTTCGAGGAACCAATCTCGAATTCACATCCCATGCCTTCCCTTCCAAGAGATCCCGGAGGATAGATCGTGCATCGAGATCTCCGTCGAGTTCTCTCTGGGACATGGGGTGTAGATCCAACAAGGCAACTCTACCTGCCAAGGATTCACTGATCGATCGCAAGACCCCCAAGTTCTGAGATCCACTGAGAATGTACATACCATTCTTCTTTTCAATATCCACCTTCCGTTTGATAGCTGGGAGAAGTTCCGGAGCATACTGGATCTCATCCAGAAACAAGGGCGGCTTATAGGTTTCCAGAAATAGATCGGGATCCTGTCTTGCTCCCAATACGTCCTGAATAGGATCGAAGGTGATAGTCGTGAGACCTTTGTTCCAGACATTTTCAACCAAGGTGGACTTGCCAACCTGCCTGCCTCCTTGGATGGTGAGGACAGAAAAATGGGAAAACAACTCCCTGGCGAGCCTTTCGATGTGTCTGGATAGATACATTTCTTACAATTTGGCTATTGCGACTGCCAAATTGCAAGCTTTTTTATTATGAAGGTATCCAGTTTCTACCTAAAACGGACTCTTACAGCAAGTGGCTCAACCGGGTATCGGCGAGAATTTCATCTCGACTTTTCTCAATTCGAGAAAATATCTCTTCTAGCTTAGTCTTAAACGCATCCTTCTCTGTGAAGTCCTCAATATCATATCCACTGGGAGCGATTGCAACAATCACATCCCGAATCTTGATATTGTCGGCTGAGACTATGGGTGTCCAGGAGCCGTCTCGGTAACGACCGATCCAAGCATTCTTTTCAAAGGTATCCACCAGTTTAAGAAATTCATTTTCATCATGGTGACAGATTTTTAAGATTTGCTTTTCTATGGTTTCCCCTTTACCATTATGAAAATTATCAAAGACTACTTTTAGAATGCTCAGTCCCCATGCCACTTGGTGTTGCTCGATTCTTTTCAGAACTCTTTGCTTGTATGTTACATGGCTCATTGCAGGATTTTGAATCAAGTAAGCAATTTCCGCTCCGTAGAGAACTATCATTACAGACAGATTTACCAAAAGTAAAAACAAAGGAATTGCCGCCAAGGCTCCATAAATGGCAAACTTCGTATTCAAGAAATGCAAAGCATAATAACGGAAACCCACCAAAAATATCACCCATAAGACAGCAGTTACAACCGCTCCAATGGATGCTGATTTGAATTCTACATTTGTATTGGGCAATCCCTTGTATAATAAGAAAAATACCAACCATATTAAGATAAATGGAATCAAAACATTCCCCAGAATGGAAATGCCTACCCTCCAATAAGGAGATCTCTTTATGATCTGAAACTCGGATAGATCCTCAACTCCTTTTAAATTCGCAAGTAGCTTGTAATTGCTTCCAGTGATTATTATATTTTTTCCTTCCGAGTCATACACTGCCGACCATAGATCCTCGGTTGTGCCTGAAGTGGATTTCTTCCAATGATATCCACCATCAGTAGTATATCGAATCGAACCATTATCACCAACAACCACTCCATGATCTTCATCCAAAAATAATAGATCATGGAAATCAATCCCCTTCATTCCAATATCTTTTTTAACCCAAGTTATTCCTCGATCCTTGGAGTAAAGAATCGTTCCCGCATCCCCACAGATGTACATGGAATTTCCTTTTCTAATAACAGAATTTAAGTTGTTTTTTCTGTCCGGACTGTTTAAGGGATTAGAACCAAGAGTGGCCAAATGATTCTCATAGACTTTCCAACTGTCTCCGCTATTCTCACTGACCAGTGCAGAAAAATTTTGTCCAACAGCTAAATATTTTCCTTCCGCAACTTTCTCAACGGAATTTAGATCTTCCTTGAAGCCTGCAACAAAACTCGGCTCCCAAGTGACTCCCCCATCTCTTGTTTTAAGAATGAGTCCTCTGTCTCCGATGATGGTTCCATTTTTATCATCCCACATACGAATCTTTTTGAATCTAGCGGGAATCAAGACCTTTCCATCAACTCTTTGAAAATGACGAATCTTCCAAATTTGATCTTCATCTTCCGGATCGATTAGGGATGTGATGATACTCCCCGAATTTGTAATAATAATAGTCAGATCACCTGCCTTTGCTATATCCATAAAGCTAGCACGAGATGTCTGAGAATAATTTGCTTGGCGTATTCTGTCCTCATAGGGAATCAATTCTTCGCCCACCAATCTCTTATTCATACTGCTATCGAATACAATTGTAGATTTCTGGGTTTCAAAATCTATTTTATCCAGGATATTTTTATACTTCCAGTCTCCATCTTCCTTTCTCTCAATATAGAGATGCTTATCTCCTACTATAACTGCACTCTCCTGAAACAGTCGAACTGAAAGTAAAGATGGAGAGGCGAATTGACTAACCAAATTCTGACCGGATTGTATTCCTATTCCAATTAAAAATGGACCAAATACAATAACCAAAACAAAGAAGGCAATTCGAATCATGAATGGCCTAGGCTTTTTCACACCCCAGATTCGGTTCATGGCTTCTTCCTTTTTTTTCAAAATAGAAGTAGCTGAATAGATGACAATCAAGAGACCTATTCCTGTAAGAGCCCCCTTATTGTCCAAGAGACTGTAAAATAAATTAAAATAAATACTAACATCTACTGTGAGATCATTCTTGCGGGCAAATTCTTTGGCAAGTGCCTCGTAGGTTTTAAAATCTCCTACCGTATCCAAAACAAACAAACCTACCACTAAAAGGGGGATGGCACTGACTATTACCTGAAAAGCTATCGCACCGGCACGCATCAAATCCTCATCATCTTTAAAGCGAGCAGTTGCCGCCCAAATAATACGAAAGAGATTCTTGAAACTACGAACTAATTTCTTTTCTTCAGCACTGGATTCCCAGATTTTTTCCAGAAATTTCTTCTTGGGAATTGGATTTGCTTTTGTATCTTCTGCCATGAATTTGCCTATGCCCTTTTAAACTGTTCTCTGTGACAGTTTACAATTTTGGAATCATAGTAGAATCGAGTCAACTAGATTGAAAAAGATTTTTTCATCAAGGACAACTAATCGTAGACGTTGGATCCAGGCGAATTCCATACTTCGCCGAGAGGTAGCAATCGATATAATCTCTGTCGGTGAGCCCGAATATATTTGTAGATGTGTTCAACTGGTTGTTGAAGATAAGGATCTCTCCGATATTTCCTCGGAAGAAAGATGTTGCCAAATTATTGTATCGTGCTCCCAACCTTAAAAGCGAATTCGTTAAGAAGCCACCCGTAAGCGTTATATTGGTATCCAGATTTCCATTTGAAAAGACCTGAATATTTGAAACTAATTTGTTGTACCTAACAAAAAAAGGCGTACCTGCCGGGTATGACTTGGAGAAAGCATCTGGTGGTGGTACATCCGCACACTTATCATTGGAACGGCATAAAACCGTCCTAAAATTCGGGTCATCATAATTGGAAGAAATCTGCAATGGATTGAAATCATTACCATAATTCAGTATATACCTATCTCCTGTAGTGGGAATCGCAGGATCAAAAACATGAGCCGAAAAAAATGTAAAATTTGTCGCATCCAATGGAAACCCCGTATCCATCTGCACCCACTGCTCGGCTGTATCCAAGAATCGAACGGAAGAGCGATGGGGGAAGGTTCCTGTGACATAGGTCGGTGGGTTTGCCGATACAGTTGTTAGATTGTGATTTCTTCCCGAATTGTCCAACCAAGCTGTGATTGGGTCATTATTCGCAAGTGAGTCGAAACTCTCTGCTTGGTAGTGACCAATCATAGAGCTAGAGACAGGGTTCGGATCCCAAGCAGTGGATTGCCAGGGGTGGTAGCCGGAGAGAGCGACCATTTCTTCAGGAGCTATAGCACGATTGAAAAGAATCACATCGGATATATCTCCGTTAAAGTGCTCTATGTTGGATGGACTACTCCCTATCGATACAGGACCATTCGGCTCTATTGTGGCTGCATTTGTATCATCAAAGACTTGTCTTCCATTAACGAATATCTTAATATTCAACCCATTTTTTATAAATCCAACATGGGTCCAAACATGAATAGGAATGTTTACCCCTGATAATGAACCTCCGACACCACCATCCAGGTAAAATAGCTGGTTCGTTGTATTGATCAGATACAATCCAAATCCATTGCTAGCTGAATTCCCATTATAAAATAGCAACGAATTGGTTCCCGAAACTACCAGGGGCCGGATCCATGCTCCAAAAGATATCTGGTCTGTAACTTTGGATATTTCACTTGTATTGGAAATTCTCGAACTAGTTCCATTGAATCTATACGCCGACACCGGTTCTTTCCAACGATTGGATATGGAATCAATATTCAGTCCTCCCAGATCATTGCCGAATCCACTCATGTCTTGGGTATCACTTCGGAAGTCATAGCGAGCGATCACACCTTCATTAATCGGTGTCGCAAGACTACGAATCTGGAATGGAGTCAAGGCATTATTATATAAGCGAACATCATCGATGCGACCGGGGAAATAATTTAGAGCCGGATTTTCTGTGTATCCAAGTCGTATATGCCCCGTGGAGGATGTGAGAATGGACGGGGCGGATATGGGTGCTCCTATCTGAGAACCATTCACATAGATACGAACATCTGATGATGTGTCAAAACTTGCACAAAGATGAGTCCATGTATAAAGTGGTAGGGTGATACTTCTAGTGTGAAGAGTGTCTTGGACATTCAATCCAACATGATCCTCAGTTCCAACCTTTGCCATGACAAGGGAAAATAACCGATTCCCCACGTAGGTACCGTATTCAAAAATTGGAAATATATCTCCCGGGTTCTTGGGTAAAACTTCCGGCTTCACCCAAGAACAGACAGTTCGCGATGCATCCCAGAATGGCAGAGCGTGGAGATCGTCATTGACTCCGGGCAATTGCACTCCCCCTTCTCTAGTTTCCAAACCTCCATTGGGCAAAAGGTCTTTTCCACGAACGTTAGTTATAGTACCTATAGGATCAATTATATGATAAAAAGGAAGTGCAGAATTCTCAAATTTTTCTGAAGCGATTGGACCATCCAATTTATAATGAAGAACTAGCCCTGATGGAAGTGTAGAGTAACTCGCCCCCACTTCGACCGGATCGGCATGCTTGGCAAGATCCGAGATATCTCCTTCACTCAATATTCTTCCATAGACTCGAATTTCGGCTACA
>JAFIGA010000198.1 GCA_020831715.1 Leptospira sp.
GGTAGATTTTAGCTCATTGTATTCGGAATTCCTACCTTCTTTTAAATACTCCTTCAATAGGTTTAACTCTGCTTTAGCAATAAATAGGGGACTCAATTCATCATCGGGATGAAAGTTCTGAATGGATTCCACTGCAGTTCGATAGTAATACGAATGTGTATTTTCGTATTTTAAAGACTGCTTGTATTGCTCCCTTGGATTATTTCTTTTTGGTATTACCCCATCAATGGGAATGAAATAAACATTGAGAGCATTGTTTATACCTGCTGTAAATAGTATGGAACCTCCATTCAGGGTAGAATATCTGGTATCGAATAAGGAATAAGTTCCGGGAGTGAGTTCTACTTCTTTTTGGTTTTCAAAATAGTGTTTTATTACACTGGCATGGTCACCGGAATCCAATCTCCCATTCCTATTTGTATCTCTACGAATCGAAGTATAAATAAGAGATTTACCGTCCGGTGAAAGGCTTGGACTTAGGTCTTTGAAATCATTAAATGTAATCCTGATTTCTTCTTTCTTACCTATATCAATTCTATAAATTTCACCCAATTTATGATCTTTGTAGGACACATAAAATATTGATTTTCCATCATGTGAAAAACTGGGTGAGGCAGCTCCGTTTTGAGTAATCTGAGTTATTTTATAATCATTCAGAGTATCTATCACTGCAACATTGGTAGTTCCCGGCGTGAACCTATCAGTAACAAATAAGATATATCTTCCATCACTCGACCATGTTGGATCAGTATCAATAGCCCTGGGATTGTCCTTAGATGTAGCATTGATAGTTTTATCTTGAGCTGTAACTCTATTGCCTTTTAGGTATTTTTCTTTTAAGTATTCCGGATCAACTTCCAATACAAGAATGTCACCGTTGGAATCATATCGTTCCGAGACGAAGGCAAGTCGCTTTCCATCGGGACTAATTGCCGGTTTGGTTTCCTCACTGGGATGCAAGGTGATTGGAACAGTAACAGATGTATGAAGATCACGAAAGTAGATATTAAAATTACCGGTACCATTCCCGGCAAAAAATAAATATCTTGCCTCCCTATCGGTGGAGGCATAGCTATTTACTCCTTTTTTAACAGTAAGTGGGAATGGATGCAGATTGTTTTCGTTGAAATGAATGGAGGCTATCTTCTTGTAATCAAAATCTACAGGTTGAACTGAAGCGTTTCTATAAAACAACAGTGAGCAATTGCCGAGAAAGAATATGTGAAAAAATAAAATATATAATGAATATCTAATTTTTTTCATTGCTTCATGTTCCATTTTCCATTTTCATCTTCGAAAAATTCACCCCGCTCAACTGTATTAAAAAATGCTGATTGGAGTTCTTCTTGAGCCTTAGCCTTTTGCATAGCAGTCAGCTTGGTATTGGCTTCGATTGATTCACTTTTTTTGAAGCGAAGGGTAGATCGTGTTTTATTTACTTCTCTAATTATGAGTTGTATACGTTTTTCATTTTCCGGGAATTCTTTATAGTAAATGGAAGTTTTGAAGTTGGGATTTAATTTAAGACTTCCATCTGCTGACTCACCGATAAAACCTTTTTTCTTGAATTCATAGGTTTCTCCGGAAAAATACGCAAGTTTCCTGAGTGCAGAATAGACCTCACTATCATAATCGGGGTAATCGATTGTTCTGTCCAAGGATTCTCTTTTCCAAATTCGAGATCCGGTTGCAGAAGTTCGAATGGAAGAGAGTATCCATCCGTCTCTTTCAATATCCTTGTCTTCGCCTACCATTTGTTTCTCAGCCGCAGTGGCGGTCTGTGTGAACGTAATGGGAGGTGCTTTAAGTCGCACACAATTTGAAAGACCTAAGGCGAATACTATACTAAAAATAATAATTGATTGATACATATAATTACCTCACTTGTAATTGGACAATTCCCCTTTTGCTTGATTCAGAAATTTGGAGATAGGAATTCTTTCTTCTTTCAACCTATCATTTTCAATTCTAAAAAATGTTCGATTCATCAAAGATCGGTTGAATAGAATCTCTGCATAGACGAGACCCTTATTCAATTCTACTTCCACGCGATTCACAGAATAGCTTCGAATGATTGCATCTGTTATTAAATTTGTAGGACTAACAATATTTATCGCACTCGTACCAAAATCTTTACCAATTTGGTGAACACTAAAAAATAAATTCATATTTCCAACAGGATCGGATAAATCTTTCAATGTTAGATTCAAATCCGCTTTAATTTTTCCATCGTCGATTTTAGACTGTGATTTCTCCGGAAGTAATTTTTTTAAGTCGATATCACGTATTCGGAAGAATGCCGATAATTCCATATCTTTGGGATTGCCGGAACCAACATTGAAAAGTATGTTTTTACCACTGATATTTCCACCTAATGTATTTATATTTAGGTCATTAATTCGAAAAATATTTTCTTTATAGACTATGGATGCGGATGCACCTGATGAATTATTCCCGGGGTAAATATATTCGATAGATTGATTGGGAATTGTGGGATGGGTTGCTTTTATGCGTTCGATTTTGAAATTGATAGCCTCTTTGGTGCCGTAATTTTGGATGAGAGTGTCTTTGTTCCCTGATGTTAAAGAGAGAGTATTGGTTTGAAATAAATCATGCTTAAAAGGAATATCGATGACCAATCCTTCTATGTTAAAATATTGGCAATCTATACCCGGACAATGATCATTCTCGATTCTTATATTGGATTTTTCCGTATGAAGATTTCCCATCACTATATTATTATTTATATCTAGATTGAAGTCAAGAATTCCATTAAAGAAAACTCCATTGATAACTTGCTCCGAATTAGTGGATTTCATTCTCAATTTACCCATTAACTTCCCGGCTAGTTCTCCAAAAGCCGGTCTTTCTTTTTCTGGTTTGTAAAATGTTCCTTTGTAATCTGCTCTAAGTTTATTTTGAAATGCATCCAAATGAAAAGAATTAATACGAATTGTTTTCTCGCGATTGGATAGGAGACTTATATCAACTCCTATTCCCAAGTCTTCCAACTTCAATGCTGGTAGATTTCCCTTCAAATCTAGTTGAATGTCCTGATCCCCTGATTGATTTTTGGAATAGTTTATCTTGCCTAAAATTTTTATATTATTTCCAAGACTGGATCTAATATTCATGATAGTATTCTTTAAATTAATCGGGAGACTAGGAATCATCTTGGTGAAATTAACATCTAATTTTAGCTTGTTTACTTCCAGAGAAATTTCTTTTCCCAATACTGCGCTTATTCCTGTTTGTATTGATGTGAATTGATCTCCATTGGAATTTTTCATTTTTAAAACTATATTGGGTATTCGGATCAATTTCAACTGAAGATCTGAATCCAAATTGATATTTTTATTGATCTCCAATTTCAATGATTGCTTGGCGGAAAGGTTCTTTCCTAAAGAATAGCGCAATTGATTGATCCATAAATCAAGGTTCACACCAAAATTACTTAAACTATTTCCTTTAGCTTGGATTTTAAGCCCGGTAATTCCTTGAGCTTCCTTGGTAAAGTTTTGCAATCGGATATTGGAAATATCCAGATTCAGATCCATCTTGGAATCCGGAATAATATGGGAAGTAAGATTGAGTTTAATTCCATTGTAAATAGCATAAATTTTATTAACTTTTACTTCTTTTAGTATTGGCAATACATTCTCATTACCGGGTTTTTTATCGGTTTTCAAGTCCAAATTCGTATTTATATCCAATTGAAATACAGGAATGCTATGCTTTCCTTGCGGTAAAATGAAAGTAACATTTTTTGCCTCCAAGAAAATATCTGTTTTTAAATCATTCAAATTGCCGGTTGACTTAAAGTTACGAATAAAAAGAGACCCATCAAAAGAATATTTTTTCAGAAATGGAAAGCTTCGGCTAACGGAACTTATTTCTTTCAGATTTATTTCTGTTTCTTTGAATTTCAAATCAATTACCGGATTATTCGTTGTGACAGCCGAAATATGAGAATTCAAGTCAATCCATTCCCGATTCTGAAATAGAATTCGAAATCTTTCCCAGTTAATTTCGTCTTCTTGAAAATTAATATTTAAGTCAGAAAGTACGCGAAAAGATATGTCTTTTATCTTACGATCTTTCCAAGTTAATGGAATCTCATTTGAACCTATGTCAATATGAGTAGTTAGAATTTTCGATTTCTTATTCTTGATATGATCAATAGTCAGCTTAAAATCGATTTTTGTATCAACTTGTGCATTTCCATCTTTAAAAAACAAACCTATAGGTTTATTTGGATTCAGATGAATTGTGAGTTCATCAATAATTTCCAATGCCTGAGGGTTCAGCGGAATGGAACGAAATCTATGAGTATCCAGTAAAAATTTAAAATCAAAATTTGTAATTTTAGCTTGAATTTTTGAATCGCCTTCTTCTATAAGAGCTTCTACCTGAAGATCTTCAATAACTGCCAGCGCGAACAAACTAATGGGGAGGTATACTTTTATTTCTTCAAGATCTTTTGCTGTTTCATCATCTGTTAATTCATCTTTAATTTTGGAACTGTCTTTTTTCGAATCGGATGGAATGAGAAGTTTTTCGAAGTTCCATTCCTTGTCTTTTTTATGTAAGAATACATCCGGTTCAACAATGGCTAGTTCGGAAAGTTTTACACGACCCAAAAAGAGAAAGGGTATGTTGTATTTGAAAGCGATCCTTTTTGCTTTAAATAGATGTCTTTCATTTTTCACAGGAGCAATGTGAATGTCGGTAAATTCGAATCCAAATAAGAGAGAAAACTGTTTTACATTTAGCTTGGATTCCCCTTGCAATAAGGATTCGATTGCCGAATTCATGATAAGTTGACCGGTATAGGAATTAAATATTGATTTGTATATAACGAAGAGAAGTAGAAAAAAAAGAAATAGTTTGCTCTTCCAATTTTTCATAGGCAATTGAATACCTAATCATCAGGAAGTACAAACTTTAGGTCAAGTCTTTTTTAAATCGTAGAGTTTAATTTTCTTCTGAATTCTTGAATGTTATTATAGTTCTTTTGAATTGATTTCCAGTATGCGGAAACTCCACCCCATTTGCGAACAGCGGTCGGACCGGCATTGTAGGCAAGTGTTGCTTTTTCCAGACTACCCATCATTTGAACCAAGTAATTCATATAAGTTATTCCGATCTCTAAATTTACATCGGTTTTGGTTATATAACTAGGCTCCCATTTTTTTCCGGATTTGGCATACATCCATTCTGCAGTTTTTGGCATGAGTTGCATATATCCCTGGGCATTTTTATGTGATCTTGCTTTTTTGTGGAATCTGGATTCTGTCTGAATCACAGCTAATAAAAAATCCACTTTGTTAAGATGTATGGATTTACTTTTGATAGAAAATTCCAAATTTTGAGACTGTCTCATCACATTCTCAGATAGAATTTCCAATTCTTTTTTAGATATCTTGGGATTGACTTCTTGTATATACAACTGGACGAATTCCTTTTCATTTACACGATTTTCGCTTTTTTGCGTGGCAAATGGCATTCTAGACCATACTTGGTCGTTGCTTAGTTGAAACAGGGATAGAATAAAAAGGGCACTAATTACTCTTTTTTTGAAAGGAATTCCTGCTGTGATTTTTTTGATTTTTTGGCTTTGTTTTTTCATTTGGTTCCACCTTTTGTGCACTGCACCAAGATATGAGACCATTTTGCTGTGCGTCGCACAAATGTCAAATAAAAAAACACTCTATGTTTATCGAATTTTCAGATATTTATTTTTAACGAAAAGGATTTCCCGGAGGAGAACCGGTTGCACCGCTCACAGGAGAGCCTGTTGCTCCTGAAGAATTGGTTCCTGTGGATCCTGAAGTATTCCCACCGGTGGAACCAAAGGAATTGGTACCGGTTGGGGAAGTTGTGAAACTGTTTGATCCATTTGAATGTACAGAGGGTTTCGACTCATCTACTAGATTGAGAACCGGTTCTGTGTCCAACGCCAAACCCTGACCGCAATGAATCAGATAAATAGTAAGTAGAAGGGAGATTGGTTTTAGTAGATTTGATAAGACCACGACTATAAATTACATCTAAATTTATACTTGTCTACATAAAAAATTAATTCCATGGAATAATTTTTTGTTGGAATGTCGTTGACTAAATATTCATTGAATATAAATTCAGTAAATAAAGGTTCATTTTTTGTGCTATTTTTTAGAAAATTCATTCAACGAAATACCTTATTTCTTATGGCAATCATTGATAATGACAGCTTTGAGCTTTTTGGCACTTTTCAAAATGGTCTTATTGATCTGGGAAAATGAAAATCGAGCCTGGATAGCAGTTTTTAGTTATATGGCGGCTCCCGGACTATATGCGATGGTCGCAACTCCTCCGGCTGAATTTTTCTATTATAAGAGTCGAGAAATTATATCAAGTTATATTTTGTTGTTATCAGTAGCCTTTCATGATAAACAAAAATTTCTGAATTAAAAACTAAATCCATTTCTGTAATAATACAATGTCCATCCTGAACACTCATATATATCAGATGCGGGTGGTAGTTGATTTCTTAACCGGGCACTATCCCAATGCTTATTTTCAGCTTCCAGAATAAAGAAATATTTGGTGTTTTTATTGTGCTGATAAGTTGGTGATACCCAATTGTATATATTTGTGTCATACATAGCCGTAGTATTGAATTTTCCTTTACTCCAATAGCTCATTGGCTTGGCATCCCAATAGCCGGATATTCCATTTAATTTTCGATTTAGGTTTTCTTTATCGGATAGTTGTTTCGCGCATTCCAATGGTGGGTATTTGTAGAATGAATAATCATAGATGCTGTAAACCGAGAAAAACGAAAAACTTAAAATAATTGCAATGATAAACAAGCTTAAAGAATTTAGATTTATATTTTCCAACAGAAATGAAATAGATATAAGCCCATAAATCAGTAAAGGAGTATAATAACGAAAGGAAAAAATAGTTTCTTCCTGCCAAAACAAGGATAAAGCCAGAATAGAGATAATCTGAAACATGGTTCCGGCAAAGATAAAAGTGGATATAAAAATTCTTGGATTGCGGATGAAGGGATTCTTTAGATGTTGAAAATCTGATTTATCTATTTTTAAAAGAGATTGCAAAAAGAAACCTACAATAGATGCGAGACATAGAATTAAAAATGAATTAGATAAAAAATCCAGGCGGTTGTATACAGAATTTAATAATTCAAGCAATTTATGGAAATTTGTTACCCAGAAATCGACATTAAGCTCTTTACTTTTTAATTGATTCCAAACCAACTTTTCCGGTTGAAAGTGCGGAACTTTCAAATAAGATCGATACAATTTATGTATATAAGGATATGATAGAAAGTGAATTATCATACCACCTAAAAGATAATATGTCTTTTTATTCTTTAATGAATTGGATAAAATAATTGCAACTGATAAAGGTACAAAAGATATGATCAAAATGATTTCATTGCTGAGGCGAAGTAAATAGAGGAATATTATAAAAAAAAATAGATCCGACAATTTTGGTTTAGAGTCTTTTTTTAATAAAATAAAGGCTAGAATCAAAGATGAAATAACCGCTCCGATATGATGCGTTCCTAGGAAAACATAGGTTATAAGCTCTTTTCCTTGCCCTGTAACCACGAAAATCATAAGAATGGAAAATATAACCAGAAACCAGGACTTTCGATTTTCTTCCTTGTTTTGATAAGAGTAGGGAATTCCCAGAATTTTCAATGTGAAGTAAAATAACACTCCTGATAGGGAAACTGAAAAAAAAGGATTCAACAAATAAGGATAATCAAATAGGAATAAATAAATCGGAGAAAAAGCCAACCAATCGGGAAAGAATCCGGGAGAAGGTTGTAGGTTCCATTCTCTAATTGAGATTCCATTTTGAAATAAATCTTGAAATAATACAGGAAGATATAGAGCATCCGCAGAGTAAAAGAATCGATAAAATTCAGGATGTATACTCAGCAACCAAATTGATATTAGTATTAAGAATGATATATAATAAAGCAAGATACAGAACCCTTTTATAGAATATTTTTAATATCGATTGAGAAATCAATCAGTTTTGTTAATAAATATTGCCAAAATTTCCCGGATTAGGCTGTTTAAAGCAAGAATTTTAAAAACTATGGAAAACTCCTTTATCATATAAGATTTATTGTTATCATGGTAATTGTATTTTGGGAGGTAATTATGCAAAATTCCGAATTAGGCGTGAAGACGGACGAGAAAAAACAACATTTTGATGATATTTATATTCAGAAAACACCTTTGGCTTATAAAGAAAAAATTATGGATGAACTATCTTATATTTCGGATAATTTTAATAAAGCAACTTTTGAAAGATTGATTTTGCCTTGGGCAATGGAAAAATCTGCAAATAAAGAGTTGAAATTCGTAGATTTATGTTGTTGTTTTGGCAATACTACGATGGCGACTCTATATGATATGGATTATGATGCAATCATTCGCAATTGGAGGGACGAAGAATCTGTTAAGAGTATAAATTCGAAAAGAAGGATTTCGGCTTCAACAACCGGAATTGATATTTCTTCCAATGCTTTGGAATATGGAAAGAGTGTTGGTTTGTTTGATCAAATTATTGCTGTGGATTTGAACTCCGATTCTGATAAAAAAAATAAAGCTATTCAAGAAATAGAAAATTCTGATATAGCAATATGTACAGCGGCGCTTGTTTATCTGGAACCGGAATCCATCGAGCAAATGGTAGCTGCATTTGCATCCGGTGAAGGGGAGGGTTATATGTTGGTGAATTTTTTAAATCCATTTGCCCTGGAAAAATCCGATGCGACCAAAAAAATTTTGATCAATCATTTGAAATTTGTAGGTTCAATGGCTTCGAGACATAGAAAACTTTCTCCCCTCGAAAGGGAAAATTATCCGGATGAAGAGTGGGCTTTGCTGGAGATTTGGGTTCTGAAGCGATAATTTCTCTTGACATCTCTGACTTGTAGGGCAAGATGAACTCATGGCTGATCCTTCATTTGACATAGTATCCGAAGTTGACCGTTCTGAACTGAAAAATGCCGTTGCACAGGCAATGGCGGAAATCACTACAAGATTTGATTTCAAGGGTTCCAAATCCGACATTCAGTTGGAAGAGAATCAACTGGTTCTTACATCCGACAACGATATTAAAATTAAACAAGTTATTGATGTTCTCACAACCAAAATGGCTAAACGTGGCATAGGCTTAAAGGCTTTTGATTTCGAGGCTAAGCCAGAATCCGCAACCGGTGGCACGGCAAGGCTTAAGGTCAAGATACAAACAGGTCTAGATAAAGAACATACCAAACAAATCACCAAACTCATAAAAGATGCAAAGTTGAAAGTAACTCCTACTATCATGGGAGATTCTGTTAGAGTGGTCGGTAAGAAAAAAGATGACTTGCAAGAAGTTATGAATCTCATTCGAGAAGCAGACTTTTCTTTTGATACAAAGTTTACGAATTTTAAATAATAGTCTATCTCAAAATCCTTAATCTTCAGAGATACTTCTAAGTAACAACGGAAGTATTGAGAGGTCATTTCACCACAGAGACACTGAGTTCACAGAGACACTGAGTTCACAGAGATAAAAGAGTTTGGAGAAGGTAAGGTTCAGGAGAGCTTGCTCATTGGGATGTGTAAGCTGAGGGGATTCGACTTCGGCTTCGCCGGTCGAATTAGGGGTGATTGCTATCGCAATCAGAAGAATATTTAGTTCCAGCAGATCTCGGGGATTGATGAAGAAAAGAAAATGTCGTAAACAATGAAAATGAGCAACACAAACTATCCAAAAATCATGAATCTTTTGTTTGTGAGC
>JAFIGA010000207.1 GCA_020831715.1 Leptospira sp.
TGTTCCGATTCCTGTTGTCCTCTGACTTCAAAACGGCAGAGGACATCTTGTTAACTTCTTTCTTTCTTTCTTTCTTTCCGATGGAAAAGGTGCTGTGGTGTGAGAATAAAAGGTTTTGGGATTAGTTCTAAGAAAGAACGAACTTTCCTCCAACACAACCGACTCTGTCGCTACCAGCCACTTCCACCCCAATCCCTTAAATCCTCTTCATCACCTGAAGTCTTCTCTTAATAAAATTCAGGGGATAAAGAGGATTTCCCCCCACGGGTCGCCCCGGATTTAGGTGGAAGCTGGTCTCAGTTAGGTAGTTGATTATGCTGAATGAGGTAGTGAGAAAAAGAATTAAGAGCCTGTCCCTAAACCTTTAAGTTCTAAGAAAAAATGTAGCCGGAATAAAATAGTTTACCAGCGAGCAGCTAGATGGCCTACCATCTTGCAGCCCGTTACCAACGGCAGCGAGATGGTTTACCAGCGAGCGATGTGTTCTTCTGCCCAACCAACAACATTTTCTATTTTGATAGTATTGGTTTTGGTTCGGATGAATCCTGAGTATCTACCGAAACATTGGTGAACTTCGGAATAGATGATCCCCAGGTTGGAGACAGCCTTTCTTTCGAAAAAGGGTTCGAATTTCACATCCAAGATATCGGAATTCAATGTTTTCATAGACCATTCATCTTTAAAATTCTTGCGATTGTATGTCCATTCTATGGGCTCTTGGATCTTTGTTAAGATTCCATCAATGAGGATTCCATTTTCGGAGATTCCTGTACCATCTGTCCATTTGCCACCAATATTAAGTCCCACACAATTTTGTTCTATCATAGTAGAAAATGATCCCCAATTCCAGGACGCTTTGTACGGCCATACACCTCTCCCATAGTCGAGGCAAGCAAAACTTCCTTCGCCAAAGGTTTTTCTGAGTGAGAGTCCGTCCTTTTCCAGAAGGAAGAACCCCTTAGTAGGTAGGCAATTCTGCTTGGATGTATATTGAAATTGTTTATCAGACCAAGGAACGACCACATTTAAGCTTTCCATTTCTACAGGATTGCCCACAATGAATTCTGCCTTAAGGCTTTTCCCATGGAAGTTCTTCCAATCTAGATTGATACGAGTTTCAGTACTGTTTTCGGTAACTTTGAATTCTACTTTGAGATTTTCGTTTTCAAATTGAACCGAACCTCTCGGATGGTCGGGTAGATGGATACCTCTTGCCAGTGGTATTAGTTCGGATGCTTCTTCGAATCTACCTGTTGCATAGTCCAAATAGTAGACGAAAATCATTCCCGCATAATCGATATCAGATACTGTAACTGAAAACATTCCTTCCGGTCCGGTGATGCACCAATAATTCCAGAGTTTCTTGCGGAAGATATTTCCACTTAGGTTGGATAGGAAAATAGGCTTCTTCGACCAACCAATTGCTTCAGGATTGAGTTTTCCATTGGGTAGGCAAATATTAGTTTGCTTTTCAATTTCACGATTTTCGTATTGGTTGTCTTGATCGACCATAGAATTTACACTCCAATAAGCTGAAATTTCAGCAAGTAAAAAAGTTTACAGGAAAAGCTTCTCTTAGAATCTGGTATTAACACAGTCTGGCAGTACATTATTCCCACCACAAACACTGTATTTCCCGCCTTTAGGATTTAATATGAAACAAGAAGAAAATTTCGATAATCTTGGTCTTAGCCAGGAATCACTCAATGCTGTAGAAAAAATGGGTTTTACCATCGCGTCGCCTATACAATCTGAAGCTATACCAAAATTATTAGAAGGAAGAGACCTAATCGGTCAGGCTCAAACGGGCACCGGCAAGACAGCCGCTTTCGGTATTCCATTGCTGGAATCTATCGAAGAATCCGATCAGTCTCTAAGAGGTCTAGTACTCTGCCCAACCCGTGAACTTGCTATCCAAGTTTCCAAAGAACTGATTCGTCTGACCGGAGAAAGAAAGTACATTCGCGTACTGGCTGTATTTGGTGGGGATCCAATTTACAAACAGATCAAAGCTGTTAAAGATGGTGTTCAAATTATTGTAGGAACTCCCGGTCGTTTGATGGATCTTATGGAGAGAAAAATCCTGAATCTGGATACTGTTAAGATGGCTATCATGGATGAAGCGGATGAAATGTTGAATATGGGATTTCGTGATGATATGGAAGCAATTCTAAGCACGATTCCCAAAACTAGACAAACTGTACTATTTTCTGCAACCATGTCTCCTCCTATTATGGACATTGCCAGTCGTTATCTTCGTAACCCGGCTCATATAAAAGTTACAGGAAAAGAAGTAACCAACTCCAGAATTGAACAGTGTTATGTGGAAGTTCCTCACGGAGAAAAAGCAAGATTGGTTTCTTCCTTGGCTCGCCATTATGGAATGAAATCTGCAATTGTATTCTGCAATACCAAAAAAGCAGCAGATGAAACTGTAAGATCTCTTCGTCAAGCCGGTTTAAAATCGGATGCGATACATGGTGACCTCAATCAATCTCAGAGAAATCAAGTTTTGACTTCGTTCAGAAATGGACAGTTGGGTGTCTTGGTTGCGACGGATGTTGCGGCTCGTGGAATTGACGTCAGTGATGTGGATGCTGTATTCAATTATGATATTCCGGGTGACCGTGAAAGTTATGTTCACCGAATTGGTAGAACCGGTCGAGCGGGAAAAGAGGGAAGAGCCATTAGTTTGGTGAGCACTAGTTCCGATCTACGTAAGATTCGCACAGTGGAAAAATTTTCCCAAGTAAAAATGGTCAAGATTGAAGCTCCAAGTAGCAAAGATATTCGTCAGTCCTACGTGGAACAAATGGGTAAGATTGCGGCAAATATTTCCGGAAATGAAGATTACAAACACCATAGAAAACTGGTGGAAGAAATCGTTGAATCCGGAGTATCGGCAGAAGAACTACTTGCTTATTTTATGAAATCTGCATGTCCTTTAGATGTGGTCGATTCTAAAATTGCAATCCGTGAGCCATATGAAGAGAGTCGTGGTAGAAGCAGCGGTGGTCGAGGTGGTTCCGGCGGATCACAAAAATACGGAAATAGAAGCAGTGGCGGTAGTGGTGGCTACAATCGTTCTTCTTCCGGTGGTAGTGGAAGTGGGGGAAGTCGAACTTCTTTCAAGAAATCTGCACCTAAGAGAAAAATTAAAATCAAGGCATAATTTTGCCCTTGCCATAAAGGCATAATATTTTAACGTAAGGTCATTTCCCAAATTAGGAGGTGGCCTTGTTTTTTTTATACCTCATAGCCGCAATATTTCTGTTTTTAGCTTACCAATCTTACAAAAAATTATCAGACTTAAAAATGCAAGCAAGTGAATTGCGAAAGGATCTTACAAGGCAGAGCAATCTATCTGATTGGGAAATGATCACAGCTGAATCCGTGCAAAAAAACAGAGCATTCCTGGAATTGGTCGAAGATTTCAAAAAAGGAAATGATACAGAGTTCTGTAAGGAACTTTCCTTGGATTTGAATCGTTTGGGAGCTTATTTTTTAGCTAACAATCAATTGACGAATCAGACAATTTTTGGAATGATCGTTCGCCATCTTATTTATAACGGTGAAAAACCGGAAAATCTACTTATGGTGACAAGCCTTACCAATGGTTTTTTTAAAAACAATGAATCTATTTTAAAGAAAAATATTCCCTTATTTTTTCCCAATCCGGGTGGGAAATACAATGGCTTACCCTTGTTGCAAATTTTGAACCGACTGGAAACTGAGAAAAAAGAAGAAGAATTCTTTCGTGTTTCCCTTCTCTACCAAAGATATTGCCTTATTATGGCTCGATTGGATGAAGACTTCTCTGAGGACGACAGGATTCTTTTGCAGAGATTGAATCAAGATCTTGCCAATTGGAGAAAGAGAGTCTTCGATCCCAAGGGTCAATCCCATTCAAATGCAAAACAAGATTCCATTAGCAAGGATTCAGACAAACTACCTAATTCCGTTGATAAGGAAAAGGAGACTACCCTTGAGGATGACCTTAAAGAGTTGAATTCCCTCATTGGATTGAAACCTGTGAAAGAAAAGATCAACGATCTTATCAATTTTATTCAAGTCCAAGAAAAAAGAAAATCGATGAATCTCGCAACTCATCCAATTTCTCTCCATGCTGTATTTTTGGGTCCACCCGGAACAGGTAAGACTACTGTTGGAAGAATTCTGGGTAGAATCTATAAACATCTTGGCTATCTTACAAAAGGACATACGATTGAGACGGATAGAGAAGGATTGGTTGCCGGATTCATTGGTCAGACAGCAATCAAGACAAATGAAATTGTGAATTCAGCAATGGATGGAGTGCTTTTCATAGATGAGGCTTATTCTCTAGCAGGTAGCTCGGGAAATGATTTCGGATCTGAGGCAATAGCGACTCTACTCAAGAGGATGGAGGACAATCGGGACAGGCTCGTAGTAATTGTTGCAGGCTATGATAAGGAGATGCTTGCATTCTTGGATTCCAATCCCGGATTGAAATCTCGCTTTACCAATATCATTCGATTTCCCGATTATACACATTCAGAGCTGTTTGAAATTTTAACCAAGGCTTTTCTCATTAAAAACGATTACCGATTGGATACCGGAGCGGCAACACCTCTTCGGAAGCATTTGAAAGACCTTATGAAGACAAGAAAAGAAAATTTTGGAAATGCTAGATATTGTAGAAATTTATTCGAGTTATTGATCCAAGCACAAGCAGATCGTTTGGTGACAAAAGATTCCATCGATTTTCTTGAGATATCTCAGATTGTAAAACAGGACGTAGAGCTTGTACTGGAGAAATTGAAAGAAAAAGAAGCAAAAGCCTCAGGAACTGAAGGTTGAAACTAAATGAGATTTTTAGGAGAGTGAAATGTATATTTTTATAATTTTTATAATAGTTGCAAGTATTTGTTTGAGTATCTACTGGAAGTGGGAAGCAAAATCTATCGAAGAAGAGATAAAAGCGCTAAAGTCTCAACTCTATCGAAGTCCACAAGACTTACGTTACGCGCATTTGAATGACTATTTTTCCGAGCAACGCTATCTCTTTATACATGCCGATACCATTGATGAAAAAGTAAAGAACTTGGATAAAGATTTTTTAATGGATCTTGTGATGGATTTGGTCAAGATATACGAACTATTTGTTCACGAATCCAATCGAGAAAAGCAAGAATTTTTATACTATATATTAGAAGGAATCTTTTTAGACACTGGCAAGCATGTATTCGCTTCATCCATAGAAAGTGATTCTGTTTCCTATTATTTGGAAAAACGAAAAAAAGACCGCTTTCGCATTCGAGCCAAAGCCCCCAAAGATTGGGAGGCAAGCTTCCAACTCCAATCCATTAAGAATTACTTTCCATATCCGGATGTTGCTTATCTCTTGGATGTATTCTTTCAAAAATTTGCCATTACTGTAGCCCAAGCAGACAATGTATATTCTCCCTTAGATCAGAAAAAGCTGGAATCATTCTGTCGTTATCTCTATGCAGAAAGAGAAAAAGTCAATCAATCTCTTTTGGGCACTTCCACCTCAGGTGGTGTATCTTCCGGAACGGAGAACACAAGAAAGGCGACCTATACAACTTATCCCGATCTTCAATCGGCTCTCAATGAACTCAATCAATTGATAGGCTTGGATGATATCAAGTCTCGAATTTCATCTCTTGTGAATTTTGTTAAGATCCAGAATCTGAGAGAAGAGAGGGGATTGGTAACACAAAAAATAAGTCTGAGCATGGTGTTCTATGGTTCTCCCGGCACGGGAAAGACAACGGTTGCACGTTTTCTGGGAGAGATATTTCGTCATCTGGGAATATTGCAAAAGGGTCATCTAGTTGAAACAGATAGAGAAGGATTGGTTGCAGGCTTCATAGGTCAGACGGCAATCAAAACCAAAGAGGTGATTCATTCTGCGATGGACGGGGTTTTGTTCATTGATGAAGCCTATGCACTTTCCGGCAAAAATACATCACCAAATGATTCCGGTAAGGAAGCAATCAACACCGTGTTAAAAGATATGGAAGACAATCGAGATCGCTTGATTGTAATTGTTGCCGGCTACAACGATGAGATGAAGGAATTTATCGCATCCAATCCGGGTTTGGAATCAAGGTTTGGATACCATTTGTACTTTCCGGATTATTCTCCCTCAGAATTGCTGGAGATTTTGGATAAGACATTGATTCAGAAAAACATGTATCGCCTTGCCGAAGGAGTGGACAAAATAATTGAGAAGCATTTTAAAAAATTGCTCCAAGGGGATTCGAAAAATTTTGGAAATGCCAGGTATTGCCGAAATCTATTCGAATTCATGATCCAGGCACAGGCGAATCGAATTATTAAAATGAGCAGTCCAACTAAGGATGATTATGTTGCGTTGACCGGGGAAGATTTTCAGGAAGGATTGCTACGTAGTTCAATTTCTCGACCCGGTGGCTAACTCGGAAGCGCCAAAGTCTTCGAAAGAAAATGATTTCGATTTTTGTTGATAGATATATCTATTTACTTAATTATTCACACTTGTTTGTGATAACAAACACCCAAATTGGCTGGTGTAGCCAGCCAACCCCCCAGCTTGCACTTCCGTAAGGGGCAAGCTCTCCTCAGTCTTTATTCTTTATTTCTTATCAGCGAACCATCCGTTTTTCTCCAAGAATCCTTTCAATAGATCCAGTGGGATTGGCATAACTATGGTATTGCTCTTATCACCTGCAATTTCCACCAAAGTTTGCAAGAATCGCAATTGGATAGAAACAGGGTGCTTTTCCAAAACTTGGGCGGCTTCTGTCAATTTTGCCGAGGCTTGGAATTCCCCTTCGGCGCGAATTACCTTGGAACGTCTTTCCCTTTCGGCTTCGGCTTGTTTTGCCATTGCCCTCTGCATATTTTCGGGGAGGTCGATATGCTTAACTTCCACCATGGAGACTTTTACTCCCCAAGCATCTGTTTGGCTATCAATTACTGCCTGTAGCTGAGCATTGATTTTATCTCTTTCCGCAAGGATCTCATCAAGTTCGGATTGTCCCATGATAGATCTTAATGTGGTCTGAGACAACTGCAAGGTTGCATAGAGATAGTCTTCAATCTGGATGATTGCTCGTTCCGGATCCACAACTCGGAAATAAATTACAGCATTTACCTTAATCGAGACGTTATCTTTGGTGATGACATCTTGCGGAGCAACATCGGTTGCTATGGTTCGTAAACTGATCTTTACAAGTTTATCTATGAAAGGAATGATGAAAACCATACCGGGACCTTTTGTTTTTGTAAAACGTCCCAATCGGAATACTACACCTCTTTCATACTCATTCAAGATCTTGATTGCCATTGAGAGAAACACAACGGCAAATATAACTAGTGGAATAAATGACTCCATACTAACCTTCCTTTTTCTTAACTTTTAAAATAAGTCCATCTCGTGAATCCACAACAATTTTGGATCCTTGGGAAATAGTTCCTTCTGTACTCAGTGCAGACCAAATTTCCCCGTTAATGAAAGCGGTTCCTATGTCTGAAGTGATATCTGATTTTGCAATTCCCTCAATTCCTTTGAGATAGTCATCTCCACTCGAGGGTTTGCGCCGCATCGTCTCTGCAGCCTTATAAACCATGAAGGCACTGAGTCCCCCAACAGCTAGAGCTGAGGTTATCACCAAATTGAAGGACACTCGAGCCATCTCATCACCAGAATCGGCTAACATCAAAGCACCGATGACCATGGATATAATCCCCGCCACCGTCAAGAGCCCATAGCTCATGATGCTCACCTCCAGGATGAAGCATATTATCCCGACAAGGATGAGTCCAAATCCTGCATAGCTGAGTGATAGACTATGCATGGCATAGAGTCCCAAAATCAGGGAAATGACTCCGGCAACACCCGGAAAAATCGATCCAGGATACTGGATTTCTGCGAGAATTCCCAGAGTTCCTATCATCATAAGAATGGTTGCAATATTGGGATCGGCAATGAGCTTGAGAAAATTCTGGCGAAAATCCGTATCCAAAGTAATGATCTCCACATCTTCGAGATCTAGCTTCACTTTTCCTGTTACCATGCGGATGGTTCTGCCATTTGCCTTGTTGAGAAGATCTTCATCGTTTTCGGCAATGATTTCGATCACATTTCGTTTTAATGCCTGGCTAGCTGTGATGTTTTCAGCCTTGGTAATGGACTGCTCGGCAAATTTTGGATCTCTTCCATGGAATTCGGCAAGGCTCTTGATCTGTGCAACAGAGTGATTGATGATCTTTCGTTTGAGATTTACCTTATCATCCGTGCCTGCAAGTTCAGGTATGGCGTCGCTGGAGGGCTTTTTTTCTTCTTCACCGCCAGGTCCACCGCCGCCCCCTGGGCTCATTTGCACAGGAGTTGCCGATCCGATGTTGGAAGCGGGAGTCATTGCCGCCAGATGGGATGCATAGAGAATATAAACCCCTGCCGAGCCACAGGCGGCTCCACTGGGAGATATGTAAGTGAGAACCGGCACAGGGGAGGAAAGAATACGACGTAGCATCTTGTCCATGGAAGTCATAAGACCTCCCGGCGTGTCCATTGCCACAATCAAAGCCACGGCATTTCTTTCTTCAGCTTGGTCCAATGCGTTGGACAAAAGATCCAAACTGGAGGGAGTAATCGCACCTTCCAGCTGGACTTTTAGCACAAT
>JAFIGA010000210.1 GCA_020831715.1 Leptospira sp.
GCCTATGTATACTTTAACGAAAAACATACCACAGAATTAGTAATAGGAGGAGAAGATATGAAAGTTAAAAAAAATCTAAGACTTAAGACTAAGCTAAGAAAAGGTCTGACATTTATTGAAATAGCAGTTGTGGTAATGATACTAGGTGCACTGATTGCTATAGTTGCAGTAAACATCAACCCGGGTGAATTGAAAGACGATACAGCTGTTCTTCAGCTAAAAAAAGATGCCCAAGAATTACAAATGCAGTTGGAGAGATATGCATCTAGATATGGAACTTATCCTTCCGAAGAACAAGGATTGATGGCTTTAGTTGAAAAACCTACAATGGGCGATAATATTCCTGAAGATTATGTGCCTATCATTCGAAATAAATCCGGTGTGGAAGATCCATGGGGAACTCCCTACATTTTGAGATTTGATGAGTATGGTGAATATACGATTATTTCTCTAGGTAAGGATAAAAGAGAAGGCGGTGAAGGCAAGAACGCTGACTTTAATATCTTAAATAATGATGAATACCCTGCCGCATTTAAAAGAAAATAAGTTTTTTCTTTTTAGACTTTGGTCATAAATAGAAGACAACAATTAGTTAGGCGTGGAATTACCACAATTGAGCTTATTGTTGTCGTGGCTGTAATTGGATTTCTGTTTACAATTACAGCCGTGAGTATCCGGAATTTTATAATTCCCAGTGCTTCAGACACATCCGAAACCATTGAGTCCAGTCTAAAATATGCATACAACCATGCTCTTCTGAATCACAAAACAGTTATATTTCAATTCGATTTCGAAACTCAAGAGTATCAGGTATTTCGGATTGATCGAGAAGAAGATGGTATCAAAGAGGTATCCATTACCAAAGCCGTAAAGTTGCCATTCAACAATAAAATTTTTGCCGCAATAGATATTGGTGGCAGGAGACAGAAAGAAGAGATTTTAAGAATTGCTTATGGACATGATGGTACAGGAGAAGATTATACTCTCTTAATGGGGGACGAAGGCAATGTTAAAAAGTCTATTCAGATATTCCGTTATGGTGGCAAGGTTCGTAGATTGGAAGGAGAGAAAATTCGTGCCGTTCAAAATAAATTGGAAAAAATTGATTATGGTGTAGACGAAAGATCTGATGAAGATCGTTCTAACATGAACCGGTATTAGACATTATATAAATATGAAATTACATTACTTTGGATACAAAAAAATCAATAAGCGAAGAGCAGGCTTCACTCTTTTGGAAGTTGCTATGGCTCTTGCTATAGGTGGTGTTGCTATGGTTTATACCTATAAACTAATCGCCCAAGGTATTCAGATGCAAAAGGAAGCTGTTCTTGTATCCAATGCAGTCCATTTGGCTAAAATCAAAATGGCACAAGTGGATGCTTCTACTGATATGGAATCGGATGTAACCAAGGGTGATATACCGGGATATCCGGGCTACTCATTTGAGACTAGTATCAAAGAGGAAGAATTGGATCTTTTAAAATTAGCTATGGGAGGAGACTCCCAGGATTTGAAAGATAAAGCACCCAAGGATTTATTGGGTGATAAAGATGCCAATTTAAATGAAATATTAAAAGAAAGGGGTCAAGCCCAAGGATCTGAGACCGGTGGATTGATTAAAGTTTTTCGTGTGAAAGTATCAATAACATATCCACAAGGTGGAAAAGATACAACTTATTCTGTGGAGACATTTCGTGCGACGAAATATTAATTCACTGCGACCATTCGCTATAAAGCGACAAGGTATGACCTTGATTGAGCTTGCTATTGTTGTAGCTCTTTTATCTGTTTTGTTTACCGGAATATTTACGACATTTTTTATGGCTTTAAAAATTTCCAGGGAAGCGGATCCCCCAGGTGGATCTTCCAGAAAGGACATATTGTATGCTATGGAGAATATTCGAAGTGCTATTTCCAGAACTTATTTTTTTGAAAGTCAGAAAAGATTGGTATTTATCGGAAAGAATGAAGGTGTAACAGGATCTAGGTTAGATCGAGTGGTTTTTGCCACAGCACATCCCAATTCGGAGGATACGGGAAAGCCTTCAGTTCGAGAAATAAGTTTGTATTTAAAAAAAATGGAAGATGTATTGGATGATAGGTTTTATCTAATTCGAAGAGAGGATGATATGGTGGATGATTTTCCACTATCGGGAGGGGTTGAACATATACTTTTGGAAGATGTAAAATCTTTCCAATTGAAATATTCGGAAAGAGGAGATAAATGGCTCGATGAATGGAATTCTATGACAAATAAAAAAATACCCAGATTGGTACGAATTGAAATAATAGCACTAGTAGGAAGAAAATACTTAAAATATGAAAGTCTTGCACATCCAGGGATTCTCTTTAAATAGACGCAGAAGAAAAGGTTCTATGGTAATACTTTTGGTACTTGCCGTAGGCACAGCTGCATTCTTTACTGCAAATAAATTTGCCCAAGACTCACTTATAGAGTATAGAATTGCTATGCAACAAGCCGATGGTTTCAAAGCACATGGATTGGCAAAGGCTGGTTTTTTGGGTGGCTTGGGTGCGCTTAAAAAAATACCGGAAGAAATCCTCTATCAATCGGGAATCGCATTTGACCCTCCTCCTATTCCTCTTGGTGGAGGAGTCATTTACTACTCTATGAATCCGGAGGATGGAAAAGTTAATATCAATAGTCTTGTAAAGCTCTATGATGATGAGCCCAACGAGAGAATGATAGAAATTGTGAGCAGAATGTTCACTCAATTTGGTATAAAAAGAGAGATGATTTTTCCCATTATTGATTGGATCGATATGAACAACCAAGAAATGGGAGGAGGAGCGGAAGTTTATTACTATTCCAGGTTGAAGCCTCCTCGCAAGATCAAAAATGCTCCTATGTATTCGCTATCGGAACTCCTCAGTGTGAAAGGTTTTGATAGAAAAATAGTATACGAGTCACTCAAGCCGGAAGATTATGATAAAAACTTCTCCAGTGACTTTCAAACGGATGAAGAAAAGGCTTTGATAAGTGATAAAGATTTCGTGTTGTCCAATAATGTAACTGCATATCTTCCTTTTGGAGATTCTTATGACGATCGGATCAACATTAACTCGGCTCCTTATCATGTATTGATGTCATTGTCGGATTTTATGACTAAACCTGCAGCTTTGAAGATTCTAAAATTGAAGATTCAAAAAAACGGATACATCAAAGAAATGAAAGATTTGGAACAGGAACCTGAATTTCAGATTAAAACAATGGGAGAACTCACTCTTTACAAGGAATTGGCGGGAGAGGGAACTGATGTATCGGGTGGTCGTATTAAAACCAAAGGTGAAATATATAAAATTATTGGAGTGGGAATCATTAAAGATAAGATAGTTCGCAGAGTTACCGGAATTTTTGATTTACCAAATGATACAATGTTATACTATACGGAAGATTAATAATGCTTTTTGATCAATTTTTAGCAATCGATTATGGAACCAAATTCATCAAAGGAGTTCTATTTAAAAATGTCCTAGGCACCATGAGTATCATGCGTTGCGAGACCTTGGAGATCATAAAACTTTCCGATGAGGAAATGGATGAATATGAATACAATATCATTCGATTCATCCAAAGTTTTTTCCCCGAAGAACTGAAATTTATATCCAATATTTGTCTGGATAGAATTTATATTCGAGATTTGGTGATTCCTTTAACCAATGAAAAAGCTGTTCGAGAAATTATCCCATTTGAAGTGGAGAATAAACTTCCATTCCCAACGGAATCCATGGAAGTATTGGGCGTACTTTCTCGAGTGGATGAGGAGAATTCTTTTGTAGTTACCTTCAATATAGAACAAAATGAATTAGCTAGAGTAATGAATCCATTTACAAAGGGTGAGGCGAGGATTGCTTGCCTTTCTGTGGATGCCTATGTTCTAACTTCTCTGCTATCTACTTATTTGGAATCAAATCCTCAATCGGAATATATTGCACAACTGGACATAGGTGCGGAAATTTCTTTATTCAATTCATCTCATAAAGACAGAATGTACCATACAAGAAGTTTTAACTATGGATCGGAAGATCTTACAGCAATCATTCAAGATGAGTTGAAAATTTCCAATGAAGATGCCGAAGAATTAAAAATAAAATTATCGGGATATCTTTTGGAAGAAATGGATGTGTTTCCGGAAGAATTGGAATACTACCAAAGACAATATAAGATTTCAACTTCACAATGGAAATCTTTGCAGAAGCACACTCATAAATACGCAGAAAATATTGCCATAGAAATAGAAAAGTCTATCTTCTCACTACTAGACTCGGAAAGACCTCAGGTGCTTTTGATTTCGGGTGGTGGATCTAAGCTTATGGGCTTGGATCATTATTTAAGTAAAAGATTGGAAATACCCATTGGCAATTATATGTTACCTTCTGAATTAAATGGGGACTCTTCGTTTGTCCAGGCATATTCGAGTGGGATGCATTATGCAGGGAAATCCAATCAGAAGATTGATTTTTTAACAACAGATTTTGCCAGAAAATTAAATAAAAATGTTTTTAGATTGGGAAATTTTTTACCACATATGGTGCTGAGTGGAATTTCTTTATTCATTCTTTTGTTTGTTTTTATTTTTGGAATCATTATTGATAAAAGAAAGATTTCTCAAAACCAAGCGATTTTAGTCGAAAAATATAAAAACGGTTTTGGAGAGGAGCCCCTTTCTCCGGATACCGTAATGACGGATGCTATTTCAAAACTAAAAAAAGAACAGAGCAAGACAGAAATTTTTCGTTTATTTCTCAACAAAGAATCGATTTTGGATATTCTATCTGAAATCACTGAAAAATATCCCGACAAAGATAGTTTTCCATTCATACTGGATAAATTTATATTCAATGGGGATAGAGATGAAGTTATCATAGACGGTAGAATCAATGATTTTGCCGATATTGGTACTGTGGAATCTGCTTTAGCAAATTCGGGTAAATTCAAAAATGTAAAAGTTACCAATAAGAGACTGATTACCGGTGTAAATCGATTTAAGGTATCATTTAAATTAAGGATGGATATTGTAAATCCTGATTCGGAATAATTATGTTTAGTCAATTGAATGAAAGAGAAAGAGTTTTTGTTTTTGCGGGAATACTACTTATCGCTGTAATGGGGATATTTATTATTATCCGAAAAGTTACCGAAATACGAAAAGAACTATCGGAATCTGTAAATGAATCGGCAACCCAAGCAACTCAATTAGATCGCGTTATCAATGATTTCAATTATTATAGAGCATTGAAGACCGGCGGACGAGATGAGGATGTAAGTGAAATGTATTCCAAGTTGGATCAGATTTTGATTCGATACGGACTCAAAGAAAAGGTATCCACGATGAAGGATACATCCACCAACATACGAAAAGACTATATTCAGATAACAATTGATGTAAGCTTTCGATCTGTTCCATTGAATGATATTATCAAACTTGTTTATGACATTGAGAAAAACAAACAGATCAATGCCAAGGTAAACTATTTGGATTTTGGGAAACCTTTCCAGGATAAAGATGTTTTCGATATCAATCTAAAGATCTCCTCTTTTAAGAAATCTACAGTGAAACCGGGAGGAAAGAAGTAATGGAAAAAGTTCCAACTGATGAAATGCTAGATGAAGAAGAATTGGAATCTCTTCAAGATGGTTTTGATGATGACGAAATAATTGAGGATGAAGAAAAACCTCTAACCAGATCAAAGATTTTTACTTTGGTTGGCATTGGAGCATCTCTATTTTTCGTATTTTTAATAATACTTTTTCCTCTTGATGAAGTCATAAAATCTTACCTTTTAAGTTTTAGTAAAAAATCCGGTATCATAATCGAATTTAAAGATATTCATTTCCCTATTTTTGGAGCCAAGCGAATTGACTCACTCGCCATACAACCTTCCAGCAATGCACTGATTAAAACCGAGGAACTCGTTCTTGATCTAAAAACTACCGAAATTCTACAGTATAGATTCGACGGTGAACTCCAATTGATGGGGCTAAAATATGAAGGAACCGATCTTGGTTTCCTTATAAAAAGCATCATTGTATCCGGTAAACTTTCCGGTTTAGATGATAGATTATCTCGCTATACCGGAGATATTACAATCGGGGTAAGAGGCGGTAAAATTTCCAACTTACCTAACTTGCCACTCATTGGTGAATTGAATAAGGATATAGACATTCTTCAAGGCCAGTTTAAATTGAAATTTAGAACCGGAAAAGTAAATATCGAAGTTGGCAATCTGAACACTTCTTGGTTGCGATTAAGCTTATCCGGCAATATTCGATTAAATGATAATATAGGCTTTAGTGGTCTGGATCTAAAAGTATGCGCTGTGGCACAAGAGAAGTTCGCCAGCGAGAGACCTGATCTAGCAGGTATGTTAGTATTGCTTCCCCAAGAAAATGGGAGGGCATGTGTTCCCATCCAAGGAACCTTCCGTTCTCCTTCTGTAGATACTTCTGCTCTGATGGGTGCTCCCGGTGGTTCGACAATTCCGGGAGAAAATACCGGTTTGGACGGGGAAGGGAACCCATCTATCAACTCCGGTGAACAACCCGTTGGCACTAAACCATCGGGTAGCATCAGTGGTAGTAATGAGACTGAGCCTGTAGTAAAAGATGAAGAATCAACCGAATCTTCAGACGATTGATCTAGACAGCAAGTAGCTGTTTTTCCTTTGATCCAAATAATTTAGTTAAAAATATAAACCGGTTGTTAGCTACAACCGGTTGTTGCTCCACAGGAATTGCATTTTAAGCATGATCCATTTCTAACCATTTCAAAGGAACCACATTCCGAGCACGAATCTCCGGTATAACCCTTAGTTCTAGCTTCCTCAATGATTCTCATTGTTTCTCTTTCCTTGTCTCTCGCTGAAGGCATAGTACTAATGTTACTAGCAGTGCTATGAGCAGCCGCACCAACCGGAACCTGCACTACTTGAGCTTTGGCGACAGTAGAAGCTGCTTTCGTCTCAGTTTTTGGTTGAGAGGTCAAAACCTCAGAGATTGACATGGGATTGATAGCATTTTCTTTGTTTTCTGATTTGGATACAGGACTCTTGGGAAGAGTCGCCTCATTCGGATCATCGGGAAGCACTTGATTGGATTTTCTTCCAATTTCATCCGCCCTGAGATCATCCGGACTCACTTGAGCCAGATCATATCTTCCCAAGTAGGTTACGGCAAGTTCTCTGAACAGGTAATCAATAACCGAAGTTCCCATTTTGATATGAGGATTGCCTGAGACCATTCCATTCGGCTCGAATTTAAAGAAAGTAAATGCTTCTACGAATTCTTCTAGAGGAACACCATGTTGCAAACCAAGTGAAATCGAAATGGCAAATGCGTTCATCAAACTTCTAAAAGCCGCACCTTCCTTGTGCATATCAATGAAGATTTCTCCCAACTGACCATCTTCATACTCACCTGTCCTTAGATAGACTTTATGCCCACCCACCATCGCTTTTTGAGTATAACCCGCTCTGCGATTGGGGAGTCTACGTCTTTGTGATACATATTTGTAGATGATTTTCTCGGCAACCTCTTTGGTATGAGTAGCTGCATTGGATGTATTGATAGCAATTTCATCCTCGTCTTCTTCTCCTTCAACCAGACTCAAAAGTTGGTAAACTGAATTGAGAGGTTGAGATAACTTCGATCCATCTCTATAGAGTGCGTTCGCCTTAACCATCATCTTCCAAGATTGGTAGTAGGCGTCTTTGATATCCAATACAGTTGCATCTTCCGGAAGGTTGATTGTCTTGGAAATGGCACCACTGATGAATGGCTGTGCAGCTGCCATAGTCTTGATATGTGCTGAGTAGGAGAGGAATCTCTTACCATACTTTCCACATTTATTGGCACAATCGAACACAGGCAGATGCTTCTCTTTCAAGAAGGGTGCATTTTCCACCGTCATGGTTCCACAGACATAGTCATTGGCTTGATTGATTTCGTCTTGAGTAAAACCCAAATGTTCCAAGAGATTGAAGCCCATCTGGTTATAAACTTCAGCCTTAATTCCCAAGTTTACTTTCAGAAAGTCTTCGCCTAAGGAAAATTTATTGAAAGCAAATTGTATATCAAAAACAGAGGGAAGATCCTTTTCCAATTTCTCCAAAATCTCGTCGGTAAAACCTTTTTCTTTTAGAGACTTTGTATTGATTCCGGGTGCTCCGTGAAAAGTAGCATGTCCTTTGCAATAATTGACAATGGCTTCTATCTCAGAGGATCCATAACCTAATTTTTTGAGTGCATGAGGAACAGACTGGTTGATGATTTTAAAATAACCACCACCTGCAAGCTTCTTGAATTTCACTAGGGCAAAATCAGGCTCAATTCCTGTCGTGTCGCAATCCATCACAAGACCGATGGTTCCTGTTGGGGCAATAACGGTTACTTGGGCATTTCTGTATCCATTTTTCTCGCCCAATTCAAGTGCTCTGTCTGAATCCTCTCTAGCTGCATTCAAAAGGTAGGATGGGCAGAAAGCAGGGTCAATTCCTACCGGTGCAATGGTAAGACCTTCATACTCTTCTGCAGGTGCATTGTATGCCGCTTTTCTATGGTTTCTCATTACTTTCAACATATGGTCTTTGTTTTTCCCATATCCTTCAAAGGTTCCCATCTCACCCGCCATTTCAGCTGAGGTGGCATAGGAAGTCATATGCATAATCGAAGTGATCGCACCGGTGATTGCCATTGATTCCTTAGAATCATAAGGAATACCCATCACCATTAGAAGAGAACCTAAATTGGCATAACCCAAACCTAGAGTTCTAAATTTATAAGAAAGTTCGGCGATTTCCTTGGACGGGAATTGTGCCATAGTTACGGAAATTTCCAGAATGATTGTCCATAGCTTACAAAGATACCTAAAGTCATCTACCTTAAAGCTATAGTCTTCCATATTGATGAATTTCTGCAAGTTAGCAGATGCAAGGTTGCATGCCGTGTTGTCCAAGAACATATATTCCGAACAAGGATTGGATGCTTTGATTTCACCATCTTCCGGACAAGTATGCCATTCATTGATAGTGGTATGATATTGAGTTCCCGGATCTGCCGATGCCCAAGCAGAGTAAGCAATTTTTTCCCAGAGATCCCTGGCTCGAATCGTTTTAGTGGGAACAGCTTCTCGTCCTTCTTGTTTGGACTTTTCCTTCTCTGTTCGGTTGTAAAGACCCCATACATCGTCTTTATCAACAGCTGACATAAATGAGTTCGGGATTCGAACAGAGTTGTTAGAATTCTGACCGGATACTGTATTATAAGCTTCGGACTGCCAATCTGTTGTGAGTTCATCAAAGATGATCTCTTGGAAACCTTGGCTCGCTAGATCAATTACTCGCTTGATATAGTTGTCAGGAACATAAGAATTTTTCGCCTTACGAATCGCTTTGGCAAGAGGTTTGTTTTTTAATGGATTGAGTTTTTCTTGAGGATCAAGAGCTTGGGCTTCTTCTGAATGACAAGCTTTCATGATTTCATTCAACATTTTGTTATTGATGATAGAACCGGTTACCAGGGAAGCTACTTTCTTTTCTTCTTCTACCTTCCAATCGATGAATTCTTCAATATCGGGGTGATCTAAATCTAGACAAACCATTTTGGCAGCACGCCTGGTTGTTCCACCGGACTTAATTGCTCCTGCGGCACGGTCACCAATTTTCAAAAAACTCATGAGCCCGGAACTTTTGCCCCCACCGGAGAGTGGTTCATTCACACCACGCAGGTTGGAAAAGTTGGTTCCGGTTCCCGAACCGTATTTAAATAGACGAGCTTCACGAACCCAAAGATCCATAATCCCACCTTCGTTGACTAAGTCATCATCCACGCTCTGAATGAAGCAGGCATGGGGCTGAGGATGTTCATAGGAGGAGGCAGATTTTGTTAATTTTGCAGTCTTGGGATCTACATAAAAGTGACCTTGAGATTTTCCATCAATACCATACGCCCAATGAAGCCCGGTATTGAACCACTGTGGGGAATTAGGTGCAGCCATTTGGCTTGCCAGCATGAAAATAATTTCTTCATAAAAATTACGGGCACTTTCTTCATCGGAGAAATATCCATATTTGAATCCCCAGTAGGTCCAACAACCGGCAAGTCTATGAAAAACCTGCTTAGAATCGGATTCACCGGTAAATCGATCCTCGGGGTCCAAGGCTTTGAGCTTTTCATCATCCGGAACGGATCTTTGAAGCCACTCAGGAATTCCTTTCTCGGAAACTTTTTTAAGATATTTTGGAATTCCTTTTCTACGGAAATACTTTTGAGCGAGGATATCGGTAGCAACTTGAGACCAAGTATTCGGAACTGCAATGTCCTTAGCTTCAAATACTACAGAGCCATCCGGATTGGATATACGGGAATTTCTTTTCGCCCATTCAATGCCTGGGTACAAATTGTTATGGTTTTTAGTAAAATGTCTTTCAATAATCAATGCAGTTCTCCAACTCTTCAGGGAATTATGTCCCAAATATCGTTTTTTCTTAGGCTGGAAAATTTAGATTAAATGAAAAGAAAAAAATTCCAAGAAAGCTAAAAAAAATAGAAAAAAATCATCTATTTTCGGATATAATTCTTGATCATATTATGTCGAGAAAAATCATGACTATAGACCGTAATTCCCCTTTAGCTCAGTCGGTAGAGCAAGTGACTGTTAATCACTGGGTCGCTGGTTCGAGCCCAGCAGGGGGAGCGGTTTTTTATTCCGATACCCATCTTATAACTAATTCATGTCCTCCTACATCAGTCACGAACAGCTTTTTTCCAGGCGATGGTTTAGAGCTTATGGCCTAATTTTAATTGGCGCTGTCTCTATATCCTTGGGTTACGTATTGTTTATTATACCATATAAGGTTCTCCCGGGGGGAGTGTATGGTATATCGATAGTTTTACATCATAGCTTCGGGTTTCCCGTCGGATTAACTGCATTATTTTTCAACATAATCCTCCTGTTAACAGGTCTTAAGTTACTGGGTCCTATGTTTGGATTCAAGACTTTAACCGCATTAATTGTCACATCGGTAATGGTAGATGTAATGAGCTATATTACTAAACTCAAGCCATTGGTTGCCGATGATGCGCTCGTTTCATCCATATTTGGTGGACTTATGGTGGGTTTGGGTGTGGGTTTAATATTCAAATCCCGAGCTTCTACAGGTGGATCTGATGTACTAGCGATGATCTTGGGAAAATACAGCAGTGTCCCTGTTGGTCAGATTATGATAGGGATAGATTCTGTGGTTGTTTTAATCGGTCTTGTTGCCTTCCAAGATTGGAAGATTCCCCTCTATTCCTGGATATTGATTTTTGTTTATGGTAAGACAGTGGACTTTATCATTCAAGGTGGAAACTACGATAAGACACTATTTATAATTAGTGAAAAGTATGAATTAATCACCAAACATCTATACTATGACATGGGAAGAAATGTCACCTTCATTAACGGAGAAAATGCACCTGAAACCAATGATCAAAAGATTATATTCACGACTGTATCCAGAAGGGAAGTTGCACTATTGCAGGATTATATTCATAGTGTGGATCCAAATGCATTTATGACTGTTTTGGAAGCATCTGAGGTTGTAGGGAGTGGTTTTATGTCGTTACAAGAAAAGCTGAATAAATAAACTAAAATTGAAATCATCAATCCAAAAGGATTGCTTTATTTCTTCCTTCAATCTTTGCCCTGTATAGAGCTTCGTCTATGCTGTGGTACAGAACATCAAAATTTCTAACTTGCTTTTCATTTACAAGTATTGCACCAATACTTGCTGTGAGACCATGGCTAAGTTCGGGATTGTTGTAAACTGTAATCTTAATTAAAGAGATTTCATATCTTATTTTTTCTATGAGCCTAGCCAAATCTTCTTTTTTTATCCAATCTGTAATCAAACAAAATTCATCTCCTCCAATTCTCGCAATAATGTCTTTGGAATTGGTATTACGTTTTAGAATTTCCGAGAACTCCAGAATGGATCTATCTCCTTGTATATGCCCATACTGGTCATTGATCTTTTTTAAATGATCCAAATCCAAAATAACTATACCAAATGGTAAATCTTCCATAGATGATTGCTTGGCTCTTGTTTCAAATGCTTCCAGCAAATATCTTCTATTGTATAAGTCAGTTAAGCTATCTTTGTGTGATATAATACGAATTTTCTCAGTTGTTAGCTTTAAATTTTTTAGAGTTTTTTTCAATCTTTTATTAGATCTATAATCTTCGAATCTCCAATAATTTATCATTGTATTGGCAATAAAAGATATGGATACAATGATAAAAATCAATAATATATTTTGAACAATGATCTGAGGACTAAATCCCAAATCTTCTGCGATATTAATGGACATGGGTATAAGAAAGAAAATGTATCCCAATGCAATATAGCCGATTCTGATAGGCTCCATCCATAAAATAACGCTACATCCAAGAAGAATTATGCTTGAATTCAGTAAATAGTAACTATGATTGGATGGATCTACCAGCATTAATGGAAGATGCAAAAATAGTAATAATACAATTAAGCCGGTTAAATAATTACCAAAAAATCGATTGATTACAAGCAAAGGTTTTTTTAAATAAAGATAGAGAAAAACAGGTAAAATGATAAAACTTGTTCGGATGAGAATGACTCTGTTTCGGATAGAGTCATCTAATATGGAATAATCTAAAAGTAAAATCTGAATGATGCTGGAAAGACTTATAAGAGTCGTTCCAATAAGTATAGAATCCCTAATATCTTTGGAATTAGACCTTATAAATTCTGATTGGTAAAACCCAAAAAAAAGATATCTAAATCGATTCAAATACCTTTTTGCCGCAAATTGTCTCTTGGGTTTTTTCATGAGTCCTTTCGTCCAAGATCGGATATAGTAGTCATATGGCAAGTTTTTAGAATTAACTAAAGGGTTGTAATTCTACGATCTCTTTTGCCCATTACATCGGGAAGTGGGATTCCATCTCCTCCCAAAGAAGTTACTTTTTTTCGATCTATGGTGAAGCGTATGGCACGAATATCATTTATCCCAACCAATGAATGAGTCAATTGATCCAAGCGATCTCGAATAATTTCAGGTCCTCCGCCATATTCAAAACTTCCTGATAAATCCAAATGCAGTATACCATCTGTTATTTTATAATTTTTAGAATAAGAAAATGTATCAGGAATTGCATTCAATACTCCTTTGGAACTTTCTTCCGGTCTTGGACCTTTTTTGAGCTCAGCCAGTATATAAAGTATTGGATCGGTATTGGTCGGAACCAATCTAGGAACACGAACCAATCTTGATTGGGCTTTGTTATCCGTGCCAAAGAATTTAATGAAATATACATTTACATGTTCTATATTTCGAGATTTTTTCGTGTCCATAACAGGAATTTCTTCATCGGGAATCAGTTCATCGATTTCATTTCTTGCCTGTTCTTCCCAGCTTTCATCCATTTCCGGTTTTTTTGCAGGTTTCATACCGGGAGAATTTTCATCGAAATCCACAACCGGAATCTCTGAGTCATTCGGCGATACGTTTTTGAATCCCGAAAAGCCATTTTTCCAAGGCTCTGAGGCAATCAGATCATGTGCCTTTTGGGTGGCATTGTCTCTCACTTGAGGAATGTCAGATGCCGAAGGGAGATTCAATTTAGGGCTAGTTGCACTACCCATTGATTTTTCCAAGAGGACTAAAACAAAAAGTATCCCACTCAACATATATAGAAGAGATTTGGATCGGTCGCCTTGTAAGGATTGATTTTGGTTATGTTGAACCACAGTGTACTTATCGGTTGTTTTTGCGTTTTCTTAGAGAAGGATTTTTTTTAGATCTTCCGGATTCTTTAAGATAAATTCATAGTTGGGAATTTCTCCAGGATCGGCATGACCATAATCACAAAAGGCAAATGGGCTTCCTGTTTTTCGACTGGCTTCCCAATCGGAATGTCTATCCCCAATCATAAGAATGCTTTCGGCGGGGATGTTCATTTCTTTGATGTAGTGGGCGAGTATATCCCCCTTTTCCAGACGGTTTTTCTCATCCAAAACAACTAAAGGGCAAAACAATGACAAAACATTCAGGTATTTCAAAATCGCTTCAATATAAGCGGATCTCCCATTGGAACAAGCCACTAATTTAAAGCCTTTGGAATGAAGATCTCGAATTGTATTTTCAATCTCTTCGTAGTAATGTCCCTTTCCTGCTTGGATATTTTCGACGAGTAGGCTTAGAACTCTATCGGATATTTTATCTCTTTCTTTCGGAGGCATCATAGGGAGAAGATTGGCAAATATAGTCTTCACCGGTTTTCCAATTTCTTTCATTATATCTTCATGACCGGGTATGGGAATGGTCAAACCTCGCAAAGCGGCATATTCACTGACAGCTTCTGCATAAACCTGAGATATAATAGATTCGGATGAAAAAATGGTTCCATCTATATCAAACGCCAGGACTCGTATACTCATCATTCCACATTCTACCAAGGAATTGACCAAAACAAGGATTTTATTTTTCTTGTAGTCAGTGGTAGAAGAGAATCGAAAAAAAATATTCAGCCAAAGCAATTGGAAGGATTATAAATTCCAATTGCAAAATCGCATCAATGGAGCTGATCTGGAAAAATATTTTGTCCTCTCCGAATCCGAAAAAATTGGAATCCAAAAAACAGTCCGTCTGAGTGTCGCAACCACTCCCTATTATCTATCTCTTTCTCATCCAACAGATCCCAATTGTCCCATTCGTAGAATGATAGTTCCTAACGAAGAAGAAACTTTCCTCTCTCCGGAAGAATCTCCCGATCCATTGCAAGAAGAAAGTCTCTCTCCCGTAAAAGGTCTTACCCATATGTACCAGGATCGTGCTTTGTTGTTTGCCAATCATGAATGCTCCGTTTATTGCAGGCATTGCATGCGGGGAAGAAAAGTGTCGAATTCCTTGGAAAGAATGGATCGAGATAACTTGGAAGAATGCTTCGATTATCTCAGAAATCATCCTGAAATATCCGATGTAGTTCTATCCGGTGGAGATCCATTGAACCTAAGTGATTCCAAATTGGAATGGATTCTAAAAGAATTGGAAGCAATCGATTCCGTAAAAATCATGCGTATCGGAACCAGAAATCCTGTGACCAATCCATTTCGCATAACAGATGCATTGTGTTCCATCATTGAGAAATACAACACGGACAGACTTTCCATCTTTTGCAATACTCAATTCAACCATCCCATAGAATGCACCCTCGAAGCAAAAGAGGCAATTTTAAAATTACTCAAGGCAGGTGTGAGCGTAGGAAACCAAGCGGTTCTATTGAAAGGAATCAACGATTCCGGAGAGATTATGTTAGAACTCCACCAAAAACTTCTTACCATGAGAATTCGCGCGTATTATTTGTATGATCCGGAGATTCTTCCCGGATCTCGAGGATTTCGCACACCCTTGCAGAAAGGCATTGAAATCATCGAATACATGAGGGGCAAAATCGGCGGTATGGGAATACCCCAATTTGTGAATGATCTGCCGGGTGGTGGTGGTAAGATTACCATTGCTCCCAATTGGTATCTGGGGTTCCACAGAGAGTCCGGCAATCATGTCTTCAGGTCCGCCGCCAAGAGAAGCTTTCATCTATCACCGGAGCCTATCGATTCAGAATACTTGGATCGATACACGGAAATATCTCCTTCCCAATGGGAAGAGGTTCAATCCAACTTATATTCCGTTCATGGAAAAATATGAAAGAAAACTCATCGGCAGAGATGATGCATTCCCATATTGCCATTGATATCTATCCATCCGCCGGTAATTCATCTCCAGAGTGGGTGGAAGGCATGCAGGAATGGGAATCCGAAGAAACCCTAAAGGATTTAATTAAGTCTTTAGAAAAAATTGGACATAGTGTAACCGTATCCTGGAACTCTCGCGATTTTTTGAGTCATTTGCAGAATTTGAATCATTTGGATGATCTAAATAATCCGCATGGCTCTAATTTTGAAAAAAATTCTACTTTAGTTTGGAATCTAGTAGAGGGCTACCATTCCAGAAATCGAGAGGGCTATATTCCTGCAATCTGCGAATATTGGGGAATTGCATGCACCGGCTCTGATTCTTACG
>JAFIGA010000217.1 GCA_020831715.1 Leptospira sp.
AATTTGTAGCTTATCAACTCCTTGTCAAAAATCAAGGAAATTCCCTTTTTGAATTTAGGAATATGCAAATTAAAATCAAAACAAAATGTTTTATATTCTAAAGATTATTGTTATTTTTATATACTATGAACTTCGAAGTGAATATAAAAAAATATACTTGGTTTTGGTACGAAAAGATTCGAGATAGTAGAAGCCGAAATCTCTTCCGGCTTTTTTCAAGTCAATTTAATCTTAGTTTACAGTGCAGAGAATTTGTTTTTTATTGGAAGGGCAAGCTGCGGTTCCGGTTACTTTACAACCGCAAGCAGTTGCTTTTTTTCTGGCAGCATTGTCGGCTTTTCCGGTGTATTTTACATATTTTTTTCCTGCACAACCAAAACATCTATCACCGGCGGTAAGTTGTGTTGTGAAAGTAAGTGCACTGAAAGCCAAAGCTACAGCAAAGAACAAAGAAATTTTTCTGAAAGTTTTTGTCATAAGTTTCCTCTTAATTTTAATTAATATTACTTAGCGGAAAAGTGACTTAAATTGGCTATCTTTTTTCATCAATTGACTAGTCGATTTTTAGAAATAATTGATTATTCTGAAAAAGGTCACTCCTAATTGAATTGATAATTACGCAATAGGGCATATGTCCTATTGACAAAAAACATAAAAAAGTTTTAAATACTCAAATGGTATCATTGAGAAATGACAATAAGATATCCATTCTAGCTGTTGAAGATCAGAATGTGATCCAAGATAGGATTCGAACCTTACTTGTTCCGGAAAATAACTATCATCTTTTTGGCATATGTTCCAATGCTGAAACTTGTTTGGAGAGATTAAAAATATCTACTCCTGATATATTACTGGTTGATCTAGAGTTGCCCGGTATGAAAGGAGATGAATTGATCAAAATATGTAGGGAGAAATATCCCAACGTAAAAATTGTCGTCTTTACTTCATTTGAAGAGCAATCAAGAATTCTCAGACTTTTAAAATTGGGAATCAAAGGTTATATTCTTAAGGACACAATCGATGAATTGTTTATTGCAGAGTTGAGTGTGATCCAGCTAGGGGGAGCTAGCTTGACGGAGCGTGTTGCTCAAAAGATTTTAGATGAGGTAGAAAATGGTGAGTTGCAAAGCTCTTCTGGATCCAACGATCCTATCCTATCCGAGAGGGAATTCGAAGTGTTGAACTTAATTTCATTGGGCATGAACTACAAAGATATCGCTATCGATCTTGATGTCTCGCCTCACACTGTAAGAAGACATATCGAAAATCTCTATAAAAAATTGGAAGTCAATTCAAAAATTCAAGCACTTGAAAAGGCGCAGAGGATAGGTATACTGAATTTTTAGTTTGTATACAAATAATGAATTTTCTTTAATAAATCTATCGCAGAATAGCTGATTAATATGCCAATGAATCAAAAAAAAATTAGATCAATTCAGTGTCTACTATTCTCATTCCTGACAATAATTGGATGTTCTTATACTGATTATAAAAATCAAAATCAAGATTTAACAGGAGAATGGAACTTTGAAATATTATCTTGTTTTCCTTCAGAAAAAAAATGTATGCCCTATTTAAACGAAGCTTTTCCAGTGAAGATTCCTGTTCCGGAAAATTTAAGAAAATTTTATCCTCACTTCATTGGGGAAGGAAAGTATTCTTTGGAATTTGATCTGATAGATCCTGAATCCGATCTTATTCTCTTAGGTTCTATAGGATCAGTTGACAGGACTTATTTGAACGGAGTCTTGATCGGAAGGGAAGGGTATGCAGAAAAAGAATTTTCTGTCTCCGCATTCAACAAGGTAAGGGAATACTCTATTCCAAGAGGAATTTTAAAACCAAACAATAATTTAATAGAGATATATTTTACTTCAATGGATATCAAGTCAGGAATTCATGCAGGTCCTTTGATGATTGGTAAAAAAGAAAATCTATATTTCACAGTTGAATACTGGAGAGTAATTAGAGAGTATATCTTTCTTGCGATGCCGGTTATACTTATAATTATACTGGTTTTATTTTTGGTAACAATGTCGGTATGGAGACCGGGAGAAGGGAATGTTTTCTTATGTCTTGCTTTTATAGCTTACTTTTTTCGTGCCATGTATTTTATTCCATTTCCTTGGCCGGGTGACTATCTGAACTTTTTAAAGATTCAATGGCTTGGTCAATATGTTGCACAATTTGTTTCTATTGTCTACTTTATGCGAACGTTTGGTATTCATTCTAAATCATTTGATTGGACTATGCATGCTTTTCTGATAATGGGAGTTGTTGCACTTGGATTGTCAGGAACCTATGAAGAGGAATATACAATAGAAATGTATCAACATATTCTAGTCAACATTATCGTAGCTCTATTAATTTTTGCCAAATTTTGGATTAAAAATCCCGATCGGATTTCAAATTGGAAACACTATACAGGAGCATCCATAATCGTGATTATTTTGAATACGTTTGATATATTTATGAGAATGTATAAGATCAATACACCATGGTTGTATCACTATATGTCTGTTATAAATACAATCAATTTTTTAGGATTTTATATGTTTCATATATATATATGGAAAGAAGAATCCAAATTGGAATTAGAAACAAAACTAAATCGTCAAAAGTTGGAGATTGCGAATGAATTGCATGATATCATGGGTTCCGAGTTATCACAAATTGTTGTTTTGAGCGAGGGGGATATTCCTGCATCGAAGAATACATTGAAAAACCTCGCCAAAACATCTTTGGAGAAAGTTAGAGATTTTAGTCGTGTTCTAAAGGGGGAAGACAAGCCTTTGCCTCTAAATGAGTTGATTGATTTTTTTGAAAAAAGGTTGAAAAATCTTCATAGATTCGATATTGAAATTCGAAAAGATCCAAAAACTAAATCATTGCTAAGTGAAGACTTAATTCTTTTACAATTGGAAAGAATTTTATCCGAATGGATATCAAACATTCTAAAGCATTCCAAACCTACTAAGATTATTATCGGGACATATTATCAAAGAAAGTCCAATAAGGTATATGTTTACATTATCAATTCTCCCGGAAAATTTAAATGGAATGGCAAAGCTGAGAAAGGTGGCTTGTTGAGTATCCGAAATAGAGTATCTATAATTGGAGGAAAGGTATTCTGTCTTGCCAGAAATGGCGAATCTATATTTTTTATATCTTTAAAAATAAAACATAAAAGTAAAATTTCACAAAAAATATAAAGAATGCATTATGCGAGTTATGGCAAATTTAAAATGGTTGTGGTAGTATATGGTTGAAAGAAGAGTTCAAGAAAAGTTTTTTTAAAAGAGAGGAATAATATGCTTGATATAGATTATTTAGAAAATAATAAAGAATTTACCGATAGATTGTTTTATTCTGTGAAAATGGGAGTTCGTATTGGATCGCTATTGGTTGGTTTTGCCTATGTGTTATTCGCTTTAGTTGACCCGTTCTTTGGAGTTTCGGATTTAACTTTGATTTATACAAGTAGGATGATTCTCGTTTTATTTTCTATTTTGGTTTTTGGATTTACATTCTTGAATATTATGCAAAACTATTCATTGATTAGATATCTGAGCTATCTTGTAATAATTATTTCAGGAGGAGGAGTAGCTTATCTAACAATGCTCGTTGGCGGCCCGGAAAGTTCCTATTGGTCTATGATTGTTTTAACTTTTTTTGGTGGCACTCTTCTTATGCACTTTACCTTTTTACAGTCGTTGTTAATTAATTTGAGTGTATTTATTCTATACAACATCCTGCTATTGGCACATAGTTTTCCATTTCTACAAGTTTCTTCAATTGTGAGTACTACCGGCCTATTATTAGGTGTAATCGTTTCAGCTGTGGCAAGTGCTTATCTTAGGCATTTGAAAGTTATCGAATTTCGTGCTATGAAAATACTGAACGATACCAACAAGGACTTGCAAAAAATTCTGGGTGAACTTGCCGATGAAAAAGAAAAAAGTGAAAAATTACTTCTAAATATACTCCCCGAATCCATTGCCAATAGACTTAGAATCCAGGATCGAGTGATTGCAGATAGGTATGAAGAAGTTTCCGTATTATTTGCCGATCTGGTGAATTTCACTCAATATGCTGAGTCCAAGTCACCCGAAGAAATAGTGAAAATCTTGAATGGTCTTTTTTCCCTTTTTGACAAGCTCACAGATCATTATGGATTGGAAAAAATTAAAACTATCGGTGATGCTTATCTTGTTGTCGGAGGACTTCCCGATCCAATCCAAGATCATCTGGACAGAATTGTGAAAATGGCATTGGATATGCAAAAAGTAATGGATGAGTTTAATAAAGAATTCAATGAGAATTTTCAACTTAGAATTGGAATTCATTCAGGACCTGCGGTTGCCGGAGTGATTGGGAAGAAGAAATTTATTTATGACCTATGGGGTGATTCGGTAAATATAGCCAGCCGTATGGAGTCAACAGGGTTACCGGGAAAAATTCAAATCAATCAAGAGATCCAAGAAAAACTTTCGAATCGATACCAAATCTCAGAAAGAGGAGAATTGGAAATTAAGGGGAAGGGTCTGATGCGAACCTATTTTATTGATGGATTGATGGCGGCATGAATTGAAATAAATTTCCTACAATAGGGCATATGCCCTATTTACAAACATTTTATATAAGTATAGAATGTTTATGTTGTGGAAATAAAAAGAAAAAAATCAATTTGGTTGTCTCAAAATCGATCGCTACCCAAGAAAACATTGATGGTTTTACTTCTAGGGATAGTGTTTTTCCAATGTCACCTTATACCTCCATTGGATCGAACACTTTTGGACATTTCCACGTTTAATTTTCTAAGAAACATCTTTTTAGAAAGCGGACATAGTGTTGCCGGCGAAGTTCGTGGTTTGATTGGAAGCGGTCTGCGCATTCAGCTAAGAACAACTCCTCCCGGTTCCAATTCAAATTCCAACCCGAATATTGAAGACAGGGAAATTACACAAAATGGAAGGTTCTCATTCCGAGAGAGCTTTCCCAATGAAACTGGTTTTGAAGTTGTAGTCATGCAACAACCACAAAGTCCAACACAGATCTGTGAGGTCGCCGGAGGAACAGGAGTAATCCAAGGAGGTGCGGTTAATTCTGTTTTGGTTCAGTGCGGAGAATCCTTGGATGTGGCACAACCTGTATTCAGTCCTCCCCCCGGAGAGTACTCCAACACAATAAACGTTACCATAACTTCAACCACTTTAAACAACCAAATCTACTGGACCTTAGATGGATCTGATCCTGCTTGTGATGGATCCGGTTCGAGTGCAGTTTATACAGCACCGGTGAATATTTCTCAGCCAAGTCTACCCAATGTCACCCTTCGTGCTATTGCCTGTGTGGAAGACAGGGAATCCAATCTTCAAGTGGGAAACTATCGGATTACCTATGGAATCTTAGCCATGCCGACATCCTCATTGGCTACAAGCCCACCGGCCTTCGATCCACCTCAGACTACAATCTTGGAGGCTCCCGCAGCACCTCCCGGTGTGACAGTGCACTATACCACAAATGGTACAACCCCGACTTGTGCCAGCCCCACTACACCTAATCCTGTGAATATGACTGAAAGCACTACCATCCGTGCGATTTCATGCCACCCGGATTATACTCATTCTAATGTTGCTGTATTTACATACCTACTCACCGGAACTGTTGCTGTTCCTACATATAGCCATTATACGGATACATACAATAATGATGTGAGTTTGATCTTGAGCGTTGCCACCCCGGGTGCAGTGATTCGCTACGAACTAACAACAGATGGATCGGAACCCAGTGATCCGGATTGCACTACATCTCCGGTTTCCGGACCTCCCATTGTTATCAATATGACAAACACACGGATCAAGGCAAGAGGTTGTCTTACTGATTGGAATCCTTCTGCCGTATCTGAACCACAAATTTATACCTTACAAGTGGCAACACCCACCCTGAACCCAACTCCACCTATGTCGATAACAACATCTCAGGTAGTATCTGCATCCACTACTACTGCAAGTTCCACCATTTACTATAGAACAGATGGTACTGCACCGGATTGTACAGGCGCCAGTACTACCACAACACCACCGAATTTGATTGCTCCCTCGGATGGAACAGAGGATGTAACATTTGTGCGTGCTATTGCTTGTAAGCCCAACTATATTGATTCTATAGACGTGGGAGGTTCTTATACTCCAACCGGGACTTTGGATCCTCCAACATTTTCGGTTACTTCAGGGACATATCCATCCGCACAGTCCGTATCTTTGAATCTTGCACCAAACAATCCAAATGATGCCAACACGACGATTCATTATACGACGGATGGTTCTACACCAACCTGTGCCAGCCCATCCACTCCAAATCCGGTGAATGTAAGTGTGAGTGCCACAATCAGTGCTATCTCTTGTAGAACCAATCCCTATGAATGGATCCCATCCAACGTTGCTTCCGCCAATTATACCATAACAGGATCTGTGGCAAACCCTGTATTCAACCCTGTGGGGGATACCTACAACAATACCCAATCGGTAAACATAACATCTCCTACACTGGGTGCAACCATTCGCTGGAGCAGTGCGATTGGAACGGATCCAACACCGCCCAATTGTTCCACAGGAAATACTGCTTTGCCCATTCCAATCACACAAAATGACACTCGGATTCTTGCGATTGCCTGCCTTACAGATTGGAATGATTCCTCTGTTGTTCCTGCAACTTATTATCTCAGACCGGATATGCCGGTTCCAGACATTTTGCCCGGTACTTACGGATTGGGGCAGACCATTAATTTTACAAGTTCTACCGGAGCCACCATTCATCGAATCTCCGGTCCTTCTCCTTTAGTGGCAAATCCGACTTGTGGGGATCCAACCGGCTCAATCACTGTACCTACAGGTTCCGGTTCCGTAGAAGTAAAAGCAATTGCATGCCGCAATGATTTTCAAGAATCTCTACCATTTTCAGGAATCTATACTATCGGAGATCAGGTTCCCATGCCAAGCTTTGGAGCTGTAAACCAAAACAATCAGATTGAAATTGAAAAGGCAGTCTTTGGTTCTGCGCAAAATATTTGCTATAGAATTGATGGGACTCCACCTGCTTGTTCGGATACTCCTTCCGGGACTCCCGATCCAAATGGGGGGCAATGTGCAATGGGATCATTTTTATTGCCGGATGCTCCCAATAATCAAACCAGTAGCATCACGAACCCAACCACAGTGAGAGCTGTAGCTTGTTCGGAAGGAAATTACCAATCGAATGTTGCCGAATTCAATTTTACCATTGATGGGG
>JAFIGA010000227.1 GCA_020831715.1 Leptospira sp.
GATTTGGAGATAACTAAATTTTGTGTTGATTGATTGTATCTCTGAACATCGATCAATTCTGAGTAAATTATTTCTAGCCCGTCAGGAGTTTCCTCTGTGTAGTCTATTTTATATTTACCTAGCCCTGATTCTAAAACCAATTCAAAATCTCCATTTACATCTGTAGGAAATGTTCCTGCAAATATCCCCTCTTGAGTTTCGGAGAATCCATCAGCGTAGTCGGTAAAGTAGTCCAGATCCATTTTTCTGGTTTGAATGAGAAGTCCATAGTATGGTTCTCCTCCTGATATATTATTCCTAACTGAGCCTGAGATGCGTATCTCTCTTGGTTGCAGAGCAGATTGAATCCTGAGGAGGTTGAGTAGCTGTCCAAACGAGGAATTGGGATCCAGGTCATTCACTTTAAACGGTATGCATTGGGAAAAAAATGAGCAAAATAACAATATTGCAAAAATATTTCTTTTTGAGCGTTCCATATGTAATCCTCTAACTCAAAAAAGAAAATTATAATTAAAAATGAAACAATATTTTTACAATCTTAAAAAATAAATTATTTTTACCATTCTTAAAACTCTAATTATAAAACCAGACCCAGAGCATGGAGGAAGCAAAAGCAGCGACCGGTCCTACTATAATGAAGTAGATTCCGCCTAGACGAAACTCTTTCTGTTCGATCATTCCCGTTGCATAGGCAATTGCATTGGACGGAGTCGAAACCGGAAGGAGAAGGGCGCACGAGCAACTGATGGCAACAATCACCGGAGCCGCAATCCCAAATGGAGCCGGTAGGGAAACGGCAAGGGGAATCAGTATAGACGCCGCGGCAGTATTGCTCATTACATTGGAAAGTAGTACACCGATAAAACTAAATAGGATGGCGATGACGAAGGTGGCTACCGGAAGGTTGTTTACCTGATCCATGATAATGTTGGCAAGCCCCACATCTACTATTGCTATCCCCAGGGCTAGTCCACCTGCAACCAACATCAATGTATCCCAAGGTAGAGACCGAACTTGTTCCGACTTGATTACTTGGGTCATTGTAAGCAGGAGTATGGGAACAGCTGATGTTGCGGCTACAGGAATACCATGCAAGGGCTCGGTTGCCCATAACGCAATCGTTACGAATAGAGTGAAGAGAACAGCATTCCTCTTGATTGGTTCAATGATTTTCTCACTTTTAGGAAGTAGGGATAGATCAAAATCAGTTCCTTGAATCTTGAGTTTTCGGTTAAGAACAAAGTAAAATGAGTAGATGAGAATCAATGCTGTGGGAAAACCAACTAACATCCATTCCAAAAACGTAATACTGATTCCTTTTTCCTGCAATGCTCCGACAGCTATTGCATTGGGAGTGGAGCCAATGATGGTGCCAATTCCACCTATTGTGGCGGCAGTAGGTATTCCTATAAGAAGGGCTTTGGAAAAATTGGATCTTACTCCCAAAATACGGATCAACGGAGTGATGGAGGAAATCATCATAGCTGTAGTTGCCGTGTTGGACATGATCATACTTCCGAGAGCTGTGACAAACATGAGACCAAGCAATAATTTTTCAGGTTTGCTTCCAAACCGTTTGATAGTAAAGGAAAAAAGTTTCCTATCCAATTCAACCTCTTTCATCGCTTCGGCAAGAAAAAATCCGCCTAATAACAACCAGATTACATTGCTTGTCCAAGTTCCTGTGTAGATTTCTACCGGAGCCGATTCATCAATTAAATAATCCGTTCCAAACCCAAACAGCATCATACAAACTATAAATATACCAACGGCAAATGGTGGAACTGCCTCCGTAATCCAAAGACCTATCGAAAGTATGCTGATTAGAAAAACAAAATCAACAGCATCTCCATAACCAAGCTGACGAAATAGATAGGTTAGAATTAGGGAGATAATCAGATTTCCCAAGAATGTGGATGTATTGAATATCCATCCAAAATTTAGTTTATCATAGATACGAAGTGCGGCATTTCTGGAATCATTACTGGACATAGGCTTGGTAATAGAATAAATTTCGCCGCAGGTAGATCAAGAAGAAAATTAACCAACAGAAATTACAGTGTTAATTATTTTTGAGTTAGCTAGTGATTCGAATCTGAACCAAACCCGGTTTTAGAGATTGAATTAAAACAGTTCCTGCATTTCGTTCTAACTTCAGATCACCTTGGAGTATCTCAATTTTGATTCCTCCGGGATAGTGAATATCCGGTATAAAGACTTCTGTAGAATATTCCAGATCATTTTCCGATACTTTGTATTCCAGATAAAATTCTTTTTTCCCGGAATCGAATCGATATTCTACTATCGCGCCTGCTGTCTTGACAGGATAGGGTCTGGAAAATCCTTCGATGGCTCGCCCTCCACCACCATATAGATGACATACAGATAGATCATCCAAAAACTTTTGATCCGCAGAATACAAAGAAAGATCTTCTTGATTCCATTGATCGCCTATCATAAGATCATTGGAGTTTCCTGCCGTATAATTCCAAATAGTCGAATGTAGTTGCAAATGATCTATAGCGTTATACATAATGTCCAAGGCTAGTATATGTTTTTTCCATATAGATGGATTACGATTGCCCTTTTTCCATTCTCGGTATGCCTTTCCGGATTGAAGGTCAAATGGGATTCCAAATTCCCCTATCAGAGTGGGACAATTTTGTTTGATAGAAGCATTTTTTAATCCTGTTAATTGCCTTTCGTACATTTTCTGTATATTCTTTCTTCCCACTACCGGCTTTTTAAGTAATGGATCAACTGTGATTGGATAGTTGAATTTTTTGAAAAACAGAGTTGTAAAATCATACCAATGGCTTGCATTCACAGAATTCTTGGGAAGGTCGATTTTAAAGTCAGGCGACAAAACAGATTCCATCGCTTCTCTTTCAGCAAACACCATCCAATCTTCTCTTACTGATGTTATGTTCTCGTGAACCAGGTGAATAAAGGGTATCATATAATCCCTATCGAAATCTACTTCTCTATCACCCACCTTACAAAAGAAATCATCTCTCAAGACAAATGGCATATCATCTTTCAATTCCCATGCACCTTCCAATCGAAATGGATCTCCGAGGCTATCTTCCGACCAAAGAGTAACTTTCTCAGGATTGATTAATACATTTTTTTTAGGGACAAACCCCCCTTTAATCAATGATAATTCCAAAAAGGGTAGCTCTACACTGTAACCAAAACTTGCAAATAACCCATCAATCGGTGACCAGGCAAGCCCGGGTTGATTAGGATGTTCAGGAGAATTTACCAAGCCTCGATTGACCATTCTTTTACCGATCCAACCGCGGGATGGTTCATTCAATGAGTCAAATCCCAACACGTGATCCATATTACGAACTCTCTTTGCAATTTCTCGCATGGAATCCAAATAGTGACCTCTTAAATAATCTTGAACATTTTGTCCGTCAATCATAAATTTCGGTGCAAAATCTCTTCCTCCGAAAAACAAAGTCCACATGATTGCATTTGCCGGATAACGATAATTTTGTGACCAGCACATTGTCGGATAGTTCTCTTCTTGTCTAATACCGAGTCTTTTGTAATCATAGGAAGATTGCATGACCTTCGCTGAATCGGAGGAGGCTATTTTGGAAATATCCATTCCAATTTTTTCCAAAGTCCAGCCGGGTGCCCCATCTCCTCCTGTCATCCTAGACCATACGTCTTGATGGAAATCGATGAATACATAAAAACCATACTCACCGGCAAGGCGATTGATCTCGGTAAAATAATCTAAGTAATGTTCATCGTATTCACCGGGCCCCTTATGTTCTACAGCTTCCCATGTGGTTAAAAGTCTTAGGCAATTGAATCCCCAGTTTTTCAGACGAGTGAAATGTTCATCCGCTTCCTCGAGGGGAAAGGGTCTCCCCACAAAAGAAACTTCTCTGTGATTCTTGAAATCATCCTGATATTGGGTTCCACCTCTTGGAAAAGGAACTTTTGTGTCTCCACCCAGGTTGATTCCCCTCAGGAGAATTCTTCTTCCTGATTTCTCTTCAATAAACCAATTCCCATGAATTTGCAATTTTTTCATAAAATACAGCCCTACCAGTCAAAGAAAATCAAAATAAAGAATCTGTCATTTAACTATTTTATACTTGTAATTGTGAAGTTAAAGATTCATATTGTACTACTATGGATCTTGACAAAACCGATAATCAATTATTTCCAATATTAGAAATGCCGGATTCGGATCCTGTTTATTTTACACTGAAAAACGATTCCGATTTCAAAAGGGAGTATGCAGGCGAAAAAGATGCCAAAGTTCGGAATGCATATTATTCAATCCTTAGAGCTTCCAACTCCGATGCTGTGAATGCATATTTTTCTGTAGACACCGAGTTGGATACACTAAACTATCCACGGGAATTGGTTGTGGAGCTATTGCATAAGCGTTATATACAACAACTATTTTTCATCGATTATGATATCTCTCAAAATAAATTATTTCTGAAAAATATTTTGGTAGCCGGATTCAATTCATTGAAATGCTGGAAAAATATCTTGTCCCGTTCATTAAATTTGATTTCTCACTTTATAATAAAAGAGAAAGAGTTGGATGAAAACTTACTACGAGAAATATTTTCCAAATACAATGAAATTTTGTTCATGGATTATGAAATACCAAGTTATTCTGAATTGACAATATTAAATCAAGTTGTTGATTTAGGCAATCCGGATATTGAAACTATCAAGAACGATTTTTTTAATATAATAAAACTAAGTTTATGTTTACATCCAAATTATTTAATGGCACCGGGTATTGGATTCTATTTTCTGCTACCACAAAAAGTTAGAAAGTTGTTGCCTTATCTGGATCGAAAGTTGGATAGAGCATACACTTATCGAATCCCTAATCTTGATGAGAACTGTCTACAGGATTTCAAGAAAAACCTGGGCTTATTCATGGCTGTCAGACAACGAAATGAAGTTATACCAATAACCAATGATGATCTGTTCTATGCTAAGGTTCATTTTTTGGCAAATTATAAGATGTCTCATTTCGTTTCCAAGACTAGATTACTGTTTGAGTTCATTGAAAATACTTCCAATAAATTGAAAATCTACGAAGAGAAAAAACTAAACTCTATTCCGGAAAAAAAAGTTAGAGTAATTAAATCAATGCTAACCAAGGAAAATCACTTTTTGTCGAGGATTTTGAAAGTGGATATTGAGGATGAGATTCTGGAGGGAAATGTTTTGGATCATTTGTATGGTGATCCTGAAATCATGCATGCGAATTATTATGATAATAAGACAATATATTTGATATTTGTTCAAAAAAATATCGAGAACATTAAAAATTTACTGTCTGTACTAAGTTCCAACAACGAAGGATTTGAACATTCACTACTATTGGATAAAGTATTGGATAAGTATCCAAATGTAAAAACAGCGGTTTTGAATAATAAAGTGAATCAATTGTCAAGATTAAACTCTTTGTATAAATATATTTCAAGAGAATTGAATCCATTTACACGATTTCTAATTATTATATTCGGGAATAAAACCAAGGAAAAATACATAAATAAATATATGAGCCAATTCAAGTTAAATCAGTTAAATCTTCGGATGAAATTTGAATCGGATATGAATAAACAAATGAACAAGAATATTGATAGGATAATGAATTCAATTTTTAAAATATCCGAGGAAACAACTAAATTGCATATAAATGAAGCAATTTTTGAAATGAAGTTGACGGAAACCGGGGATATCAATTTTTTGAAGAAGATAT
>JAFIGA010000006.1 GCA_020831715.1 Leptospira sp.
GAGTAATATAGAACCCCGCATTGGGCATCTTCACCGCTGATTAAACTGACGCCTCATTTTCATATCTTTTCATATCTGCAACGTCTAACATCAATCAGCGTCGTACTGCTTAGATAGTATTTGGAGAGCAGTACATGCAAATTTGTCAAAATGTTGTAAAACAACGAGTTTGTTTTGTGAAAATGGTTGTATATACTCTAGTCTATTATATATTATACCTTTTGATGATTGTGAAGTTGCTAGTTCAACCAATGGGAAAGACTACATCCTTTTATATGGCGGTAGGTTTTGTCAAACCGGATGAAGGCACTGTTTTTATAGACAATGAAGATCTAACCGATGCTCCTATGCATATTCGTGCTAGACGTGGGGTTGGCTATTTAGCCCAGGAAGCGTCCATTTTCAGAAAATTAACCGTAGCAGAAAATCTCGAAGCAATTCTGGAAACTCTAAAACTTCCACGAGAAGAAATCGTAAAAAGAAGAGATGAACTTCTCTTGGAATTACAGATCATGCGTGTGGCAAACCAAAAGGGATATACACTTTCGGGAGGCGAGAGAAGGCGTTGTGAAATTGCCAGAGCTCTAGTAACAAAGCCTGACTTTATTCTTTTGGATGAGCCCTTTGCCGGGGTAGATCCCATTGCTGTGAAGGATATTCAGACAGTGATTAAGAGTTTACGTGGAAAAGGTTTAGGTATTTTAATTACAGATCATAATGTTCGAGAAACTCTCAAAATCACCGACCGTGCCTACATTATGTACAGTGGAAAGATTTTGATTTCGGGAACAGCCGACGATTTAATTAATGATCCCGAGACTAGAAGGATATATTTGGGGGAGGATTTTTCCTTATAATTATGAATCTGGGAGCTCAATTATTTCAAAAGCAAACTCAAAGATTGGTGATGACTCCGGATCTTCGTCAATCCATAGAATTACTTGCCCTCTCAACCTTGGAACTTTCCGATCGAATACAAAATGAACTTTTAGAAAACCCCCTATTGGAAGACACAAGCTCTGACGAGAAGGCAAAAACTCCGGAACTCTATTCAGCCGATGAAGTTCGTAGCATAGAAAAAACCAATTACCTCAAAGAAACAGAAATGAATTGGGGCAGTAGCTACTCTATAGAAAATCCGAGATTCATGGATTCGGAAGCAAGTGATAGAAATCAGAAATATATCGAATCCTCTACAGTTCCTCAATCTCTTTCCGAACATTTATTATCTCAATTGAGATTGATTGAACTCACCGATGAAGAATACTATTTTGGACAAATTTTAGTATCTTTGTTAGACGATAAAGGTTTTATTTCAATTTCCATGAAAGAATTGGCAAAAGAAACCAATGTCCCTGAGAAAGACTGGGAAAAAATCAGAAACATACTTCATGAATTGGATCCAATCGGAATAGGGGCAAGAGATATCCAAGAAACTCTGCTCATCCAAGCGAGAATTCTCAGCCCGGAAAATAAAAATCTCCACGACCTGATTGAACATCATTTATCTGACTTGGAAAAATTCGATTATAAAAAAATTGCCAGAGCAATGAAACTATCCGAAGAAGAAATAATGGATAATGCAAGATTGGTGAAAAAATTAGAACCATATCCGGCAACTGTGTTTCAAGTGAGTAAGCCCGATTATATCATACCCGATGTAATGGTAAGAGATAACAACGGTGATTTTACTATACTTATTAATGATGAGTGGCTTCCCAAATTGGAAGTCATCAAAGACTACAAAACCTATCTTAATGCCAAATCTTCCAATGAAGATAAAGAATTTATTTCCACTAAATTGTATTCGGCTAATTGGCTGATTCGAGCTGTTGCAAAAAGAAGACAGACACTTCACAAAACTATATCTGCTATCATTGATTGCCAAAGAGAATTCTTTCTTCAAGGGATTAATTTTGCAGAACCCCTCACTCTAAAAGATATATCCGAAAAAACAAAACTATCTGAATCCACAATTTCTCGTATAACCACAAATAAATATGTACAAACCAAATGGGGCATCTATGAGTTGAAATGGTTTTTTTCTTCCGGAGTGAAAGCAGTTGAGGGGGGAAATACCTCATCCAAAAAAATCCATGATATGCTTCTGGAAATGGTGAAAAATGAACCGGAAGATAACCCACTCAGTGATCAGGATATTGTAGAAAAATTCACCGAACAAGGAATTGATATTGCAAGAAGAACGGTTGCAAAATACCGAAAAATTCTTCGCATTCTTCCTTCCAATCAAAGAAAGAAAATCAGTATGTTTAAAGGTTAATAATCTTGCCAATACCCGGAATCACAGTCGAAAACATCCTAAAAGACCATGATGAATTGGAGATGATTCTTCTTGCCGGAGAGGAGGGACTCATCAATCGAATTTCCAATTCGGAAATCAATCGACCCGGTCTCTCTCTAACAGGATTTTTCGATTTTTTTGCTCATGATAGAATTCAAGTTTTTGGAAAGGGTGAGTGGGCTTATTTGAATTCTTTGAATGACACTCAAATTACAGCAATAGCGGAAAGGTTCTTTGAATTCCATCTCAATTGCATAGTTTTTACTCATGGAAATGTCCCCCACCAAACCTTTGTAGATAAGTGTAAATTACTCAAAATTCCACTTTTTTCATCCAATATTTCTACCCACAAATTCATTACTCTTATTTCTCAGATTTTAGATAGAGCACTTGCTCCGAGAACTGTTCGTCACGGAGTTTTAATCGAGGTTTTCGGAATTGGTATCTTCCTTACCGGTAAGTCAGGCGTGGGTAAATCCGAAACGGCACTTGAATTGATTGAGAGGGGTCATAGATTGGTTGCCGATGATATGGTTGAAATTCGAAGACTATCTGAGAGTTATTTGATAGGATCTTGCTCCGATTTACTTCGCCATCATATGGAAATTCGAGGCTTAGGAATCATAAACATCAAAGATGTTTTTGGTGTAGGCTCGGTTCGAGACCATATGATCATAGAACTTATAATTAGCTTGAAAGAGTGGGAAGAAGATATGGAATTCGACCGAACAGGTCTCGACAATCATACAGAAGAAATTTTGGGATTGCAGATACCTATTGTGGAAATTCCCGTAAAACCCGGACGAAATATACCCATTATTGTAGAAACTGCCGCAATGAATCAAAGGCTCAAAAAAATGGGAAGAAACAGTGCAGAAGAATTCAATAAAAAATTAACACATTATATAAAGCAGAACCAAATTGAAACAAATCCAATTAAAAATCCCTGAAGATAGCAATGGACTCCATGCTAGACCGGCATCTGTTTTTGTAAAGATAGCCGCTCAATTTCCCTGTGAGATCAATGTGATTCGTGATGATGTAACTGTAAATGGTAAATCCATACTTGGACTCATGATGCTTGCTTTGGGTCCGGATGTTGAGTTTACTATAGAAGCAGATGGAGAAAAAGAAGATGAGGCAATCACCAAACTGAAAGAATTGGTTGAAAAGAATTTTACAGGAGAATGAGATGCCTCGACGATTTTTTAAGATTAAAAATGAAGAACTGCGTTATTACTTAAGAGATTTTGTAGTATTTTCTTTGAGTTTTGCCATTGGGATTTTCCTGGCAGAATTTTTTTATTTTTCAGGTAAAGAAGAACTTTCATTCACAAGTAAAATTGATAGCTATGTTGTTTTTATTCTACCTTTTTTTGTTTTATCTGTAATACTTTCCTATGCTTATAGAAATCGTAGAAACTTTGAAACCGGTAAAATTCGTAGTTCCATTCGCTATAGACTAACACTTGCATTTCTATTTGTAAGCTTACTTCCTTCCATTCCCATATTCATTCTTTCTTCCAATCTAACAGGGAAATTAATGGAAACTTTTTATCGCATCGATATCACCAATGCTCTGAATTCAGCACATGATATGATCCAGGGAATAGAAGAAAAAGACAGAGAAGATATCATTAACAAATCCAAAAAATTAAAAAAATGGATGATTTCCAGAAATCCTACACAAGAAGATTTTATCAACCAAGCATTTCAATTGGGAATGGAAGATTACAATATCTATTATATGGGATTGTTCAATATGGACAATGAACCTATATTGGAAACCCAGAATCTAAAAACAAAAATTCGTCCCGACTTCTTTACCGATTACCAAGATACAAAAATTCCTGTCTATTCCTTGTATCGAAATGAAAAAAGTTATTTTCTTGCCAAACTAGACTGGAAAGCCAATGGATATATATTAATCGGAAAAAGAATTCACATTAAAAATTCAGCCAATGTTTTTAATATATTAGAAGTAAGAAATTCCTATGAAGCACTCAATCTTTGGAAAGAAAAAATTCCTTCGGGAGTAAGGCTAGCCATTGGAATATTTTCTATTGTAATGTTTGGATTTTCTATTTTCTTTTCTTTTCTGTTTGCGAGAAAGATTTCCAGACCCATCATACGATTGGCGAATGCCACACAGTTGGTTTCATCGGGAGAGACGAATATTTCACTGGATTCCAAGGAGGAAGGTGAAATGGGAATCTTGATTGAATCTTTCAATCAAATGGTAAAAGATCTAAAATCCAAAAACGAAGAATTGATGCATATCCAAAGGGTTGCCGCTTGGAAAGAAGTGGCACAGAGAATGGCTCATGAAATTAAGAACCCTCTCACACCCATTCAACTATCGGCGGAGCGAATTCGAAAAAGATTTGAAACCAATACCAATCCTGAAAAGCTAAAAGAAGTTATAACTGATGCTACAGAGACTATTGTTGGTCAGGTTCGGGTGTTGGAACATTTGGTTAAGGAATTTTCGGAATTTGCCAGAATGCCGGTTCCTACATTGGTGAATCAACCTCTCAATCCCATCATCGAAGAATCAGTTCGCTTATTTAAGGAATCCACAGAGATTGAATTCGAAATGAAACTGGCGAATCATCTTCCGGAAGTCTATATTGACAGAAGATTGTTTTTGGGTGTAATCAACAATCTCATAAAAAATGCCGTGGAAGCAATCAACGAGAGAGAAATCAATCAAGGGCGAAAGATTATTCGAATTGAAACCAAATTAAAAAAACGAGTGGTTCAGCGAGTCGTCTCCATCACAATAGAAGACTCCGGAGACGGGCTTCCTGTGGATTTAAGAAAGAAGATTTTCGAGCCATATTATTCTACCAAATCCAATCACGGCTCGGGGATTGGTCTTGCCATAGTTCAGAAAACCGTGATCGATCATCATGGTCATATAACAGTGAATGAGTCGACTTTAGGGGGCTGTGCCTTTATCATAGAATTGCCGTCTGTAAATTTGGGGGGCAAGATTTGAAAATATTTATATGTGATGACGAAAAAGAAATCCGCAAATCGCTTCGTGCAATTTTAGAAGACGAAGATTACGAAGTTGAGGACTTTGCCACCGGAAAAGCTTTGCTTAAGTCTCTTTCCAAAGATCGTCCTGATCTGATTCTTTTGGACGTTTGGATCGGAAAAGAAGACGGTCTAACTCTAATTGATGATTGTCGAAAGATGTATCCTACAATTCCCGTGGTAATGATATCGGGTCACGGAACAATTGAGCTCGCAGTAAATGCAACCAAGAAAGGTGCTGTTGACTTTTTGGAAAAGCCATTATCAATAGAAAAAGTTTTGACAACCATCCAACAAGTTACAAAGAAAAAGTCTCCAAATGACGAATTGGATTATCACTTGGAATATGATGAAATTTTGGGAAACTCACCCGGAATTAGGCAGATAAAATTTGCCATTTCCCAAGCTGCTTCCACCAATGCCCGAGTTTTTATCTATGGAGAGAACGGAACAGGAAAAGAATTGGTTGCAAGAGCAATTTTTAAAAATTCCAAAAGGAAAGAACAAAGTTTTGTAGAAATCAATTGTGCCGCAATACCGGAAGAACTCATTGAATCAGAGTTATTTGGTCATGAAAAAGG
>JAFIGA010000233.1 GCA_020831715.1 Leptospira sp.
GTTCATTTCCTCCAAGAAAAACTCATATAAAGATTATTAAATCTCCCAAAAACCAATATATTCTTCCGATAAAAAATCGGATCATATGATTTTAGATACATGAACCAAAATACATGTATAAATATTCTTGCATAAGATATCATGTAAAATTCCATGGTCATATAAAGACTAAATCCAAGAGGAAAATATGGAATATCTACTGATCGACAACTTGAGTATGATTATGACCGGATACATCGGTATTCTGAGTATTTTCATACTTTTGTATGCCAGAAAAAATTTCGAAAGGGAAGTAAAGGGGACTAAGTGGTTTATCTGGTTTGTGTTGAGTATAGCCAGTGTTCTTTTGCTTATTTTGAGTGGTGATGTATTGTTCATTTTACTGGGATTCATTTTAATTGGAATCTGTTTAAATCAACTGCTACTGTCTTTTCCAGGAAGAGATCGATCTCAGGTGCTTGCCCGAAAGAAATTTTTTGTCTCTAGGCTAGGAGATTTCTTTTTCATTTTGGCAATTTATTTCTTCTATCAGTCCTTTAATACATTCAATATAAATGAAGCCCATGAGAAATTAGCATCTCTAAGCGTCGATCAAAGAGAAAGCCTAATACTTTTGCCGGGTCTCTTTCTGGCTTTAGCCGCATTGATAAAGTCGGCACAATTTCCCTTTCACTTTTGGCTTCCTGAAACTATTGAAGCTCCCACTCCTGTATCTGCTCTGATGCATGCAGGAATCATCAATGCAGGAGGGTATCTTTTGGTTAGATTGGATTTTTTATTTATATCTTCCAATACAACGATAGCGATTATATTTATCTCGGGGTTCATCACAATTTTTATCGGTGGGTTCTCAATGCTATCCCAAGTTGATATAAAAAGAAAGCTCGCCTATTCCACTGTCGGGCAGATGGGTTTCATGATGGTGGAGTTCGCTTTAGGTCTGCATAGCTTGGTGATTCTTCATATCATGGGGCATGGATTCTATAAAGCCTATGGGTTTTTAACATCCGGTAATAGAGAAATCACTGCTCCTTATTCACTAATGTCCATTCGAATTAGAATTATTTTTGGATTCTTGACTTTGATTGCTCCTTTGAGTATTTATTTCTCAACAGCTAATATGAAGTATTCCATGCTTTCACTTTTAGCTTTGATTATGCTAGGATTTACTCCAAAGAAAAAATGGTTATTTACAATTTCTACTACCATTTTACTGGTAACATCCAATTTCATCTTGTTCGATTTTGGGAATTGGTTATTGGGAAGTGGAATGCAAGTTATAATAAATTCTAAAGTCATAGACTATTCAACTATTGGGTTGCTTTCTTTTTTTGGAGGATTCGTCCTGTTACTTCCTCTATTTAAAAAGATTAGTCTACTGCAGAGACTTTATTGTTATTCTCAGAGAGGATTCATGAGTGAATATTATACCGATAAAATGATAAAGGGGATAAAATAATGACTGTTAATAAAATATCTTTGGAAGCAAATAGTTTAGATAAAAATATGATTTTAAAATCAATGGAAAAAGTTCCACCTCTATGGGGGTTGGATGCCTATATTGCGGTGAATCCGTTCATGGGATATACCGATGATAGTTTTATTAATTCCTTAACTTATTTAGAGTCTGTATTGAAAGAAGAGCTAATCCCCAATGAGAATCTTCTGAGTGGAAAGCCCATTAAAGCAAGTAATGTGAAAAATAGCAAGATACACAAACTTGAGGCTCTATTAGGTGGATTCTTGGCTTCTTATTCCGATCAAGGAATATCTTTTTGGCCAAATCCATGGAAGGATTTGGATCTTTGGAATGCATTTCTACAATGGTCAAACAAAGATCCATTGATGAATTCACTTTTAGATGATTCCGGTAAAGAAGCATTAAAAAGTCTTTCCACGCAAGCTATCGAATCCATCATTGCAATGGCTAAAAAGCATGGTCAATTAAATGAAAAGAAGTTGGAAAAGTTACTATTCCTCATGCCGGGTTGGGCTTCCTATTTCCGAAAGAGTACTTGGCTGGAAGATTTTGAAGAGAATTCCGATCTTCCTTCATATCTTGCAATTCTATGTTTCTTGGATATATATATCAATGAAGTGACTTCCATTGAAAATGATTCAAGAAAACTTACAGACATTAAGCAAAGGTTTGAAAATTTACAGTTCCATGAAAATGAATATCGCAGTAAACTTTTGGCTAAACTGAAAGAAAAAAAGGAAAATCCTAACTCAAAAATATCCAGAAAAGTCAGATTTTTATTTTGCATAGATGTAAGATCTGAACCCATGAGAAGATATCTCGAAGCCCAGTCCGATCTTATTGAAACAGATGGATTTGCAGGTTTTTTTGGAATGCCGATCTCTTGGAAATACTGGACCAATGAAAATCTAAGTCATAGTCCTGCTATCATAAAGCCCCCTTTGGCATTCAAAGATAGTCATAATATGACCGTTACCAAAAAGATGTCTACTGTGAAGAACTGGATTCAAAAAATCAAAAGAACATTTCCGGTAGGATTTCATTATGTAGAATCTGCAGGTTTTCTTTCCTCTTTGGGACTATCCGCAAAATCCTTGGGAATTGTGAAAAACAACCAATTTTCCAGAAAGGTTTTGGATAGAGACATTGAAAAGTCAATCGACACGATAGGAAAAGAAGCCGCAGTAGATGTGGCAGAAGGAATATTGAATCATCTTTCTTGGAAAGACCATTTCCCCGATTATATTATAATCACAGGACATGGTAGCCATACATACAATAATCCTCATGAGGCGGGATTATCTTGTGGAGCTTGCTCCGGTCAGACAGGTGAATTGAGTTCAAGATTTTTTTGCATATTAATGAATCGAGAAGATGTAAGGGAAGGCTTATCTTTAAAAGGAATTCATATTCCCAAGGAAACAAAATTTATCCCGGCAATTCATGAAACTGTAACTGATAAAATCCAAGTCCTGAAAGAAAATGATCTGGATGAAGATTTTAAAAAAGACTTAAATACTTGGATAGACAATGCTCAGAGAGAATACCAATTGGAGAAACAAGCCAAGTTAGGTTTAGATCCAAAAACCGCAATTAGAAGATCCAAGGATTGGGCGGAGGTTTTTCCCGAAGCAGGACTAGCCGGATGTGCCAGTATCATTGTTGCCAAGAATATCAGAACAAGAGATTGCAACCTAGAAGGAAGATCCTTTCTGAATAGCTATGATTGGAAGAATGATAAAGATTGCAAGACATTGGAACTTTTGCTTACAGCACCGGTTGTGGTTGCTTCTTGGATCAATCTTCAGTATTTTGCATCTACAGTAACGCCCTCTTTGTTCGGAGCGGGGAATAAGTTGATTCATTCGATTGTAGGAAATTTCGGAGTTTTCGAAGGAAATAGTTGGGATTTAAAAGCGGGTCTACCATTACAATCTGTTCATGATGGGATTAAGTTTATTCACCAACCAATTAGATTGCAGGCAATTGTAGAGGCTCCGATCGAGTATATTGAAAAGGTACTCGCAGGAAACCAAGGGATTTCTCAGTTAGTGGATGGGGAATGGATTCATTTAATTGCTTGGGATCCGGATTTTGGTTTTCAAATAAGGTTGAATAAAAAATGGTCTAAGATATAGAGTTTTCTTATTATGGCTACTGCAAAATCTAAAGAAAAAACCAAATTGCATGATTGGACATTTTTGTCCAATCATGGTCACATCTTGATACTTTTGCATAGGAACCCCGGACAGCTTTTACGCGAGGTTGCCCTACAGGTAGGGATCACGGAACGTGCCGTAATTAGTATAGTGAAAGATTTGGTGGATGCCGGTGCCTTGGAAAAAACGAGGGAAGGGCGTAGAAACTTCTATAAAGTCAACACGGAAACCAAACTTCGCCACCCTATAGAAGCCGGGCACTCTATTAAAGAACTACTTCGCTTGGCAAAATGAAAGGATCTTTCTTGAATCTTTGAAGTGAATTCTCGATTATTCAAAGCGATGAAGAATGTTCTTTCTTATTCAAAACTATGAATATACTTCTTGATTTGATCAATTCCTTCCAAAAATAGTGCCGGTCCAGGCTGTAGAATTATACTGGAATCTATCTCGTGATTTCTATTATTCTGAATTGCCGGAATAAGATCCCAATTTTTTTGATCTTGAAACCAATTATAATCAACCGGTTTTCCACACCATGATCCTATGATGATATCCGGACTGGCAGTGACCACATCCTCGGGAAGAATGATTCTATCCTTAGCTAAAGATTTCTCTTTCAAATGCGAAAATGCATCTTCTCCACCACAGATTTCAATTATCTCACTCACCCATTGAATTCCTGTTATAATAGGATCATTCCACTCTTGGAAGAATACTTTCGGTCGCTTGCCATTCCATTTGTTTTTTATGATTTCTTGAGATTCTGTTTCTATTACCGCAAGTTTAGATTTCCATCCATCTATAAGCAGGTTTGTTTCTTGTGATCTACCAACCAATGATCCTAAAATCATCATAGTACTGAAAATTTCTTGAATAGACCTTTGATTGGTAATGAATACATTCAATCCTTCTTTGATCAAATCATGTGCGAGCCCTGCTTGGATGTCTGAAAATCCGATGATTAGATCCGGATTCAATGATTTGATTTTCTTGATATTGCCTGAAATAAAGGCAGAGACTTTTGGCTTTTCCTCTTTGGCTCTTGGAGGTCGAACCGTATAAACCGTTATACCGGCAATTCTGTCTTCTTCTCCTAGAAGATAAAATAATTCAGTTGTTTCTTCGGTAAGACAGATGATTTTTTTTGGAAAAGACATAGGAACATAATTCTATCCTTGGGAGATATTTCAATCATTATCTTCATTGATAAATGAAACACTCGGGGGAATGAGACCATCATAATCGCTGTCATCACTTGAGCAAGGAAGGAAAACAACATTGAATGGTTGATTGCCGTCAATCACTTCATCATCCACACCTTCAACCGTAATAGTATAGTTAGATCCCCAATTGCTAGTGCTTCGAGTAAACCTTCTAACCAGATTCGGAATGCCAAAACTACTGTCCAAAGAACCTGTGATACTTCGTCCCTCTGTTTCATCATCTATATAATAATAGCAAGTAACATTTGCCGATGGTGGAGAGGTCAAACGAAATGTAAAGCTTGCTCTCTTCCCCCATTCTCCTGTGGTTCCATTCGCCGCGGATAATTCAAATCCCGGACTCGTGTTTCTTGCATGTAGCACAAGAGCATTGTTATTAAGAGTAAATGGCAGGTCAATTGCCGGATCAGCAGCGCTGGGACCGGCTGTAATTGTGTAATTCACGATATTATTTGTTCCGTTGTCTTGAGCAATGATTGTGACCTCTTGGTCAATATTCCAATTGCTTGCATCAAAAACAACTTCTGATTTGTCCAAAATTCCCTGTGCCGGATTGTTGGAAATCAAAGGAAAGGTTACTGTTCCATTGGGTTGTCCATTCAATCGAAGAGTGAATGTATATGTATTTCTTGGTCCGGGTTTTCGAGTTGTAACATAGGGTGATGTTGTACTGTTGTTCGGTGAACGTATGAGTCGATTTGTATTGCTATCTCTATTTCTAAATCGAACAGGATTCAATACATAATTATCAAAATCCAAATCCAAGGAAGATACACTAAACTGGATTTCGTAATTTTGATCTCCATCGATTAAGTTATCATTTTGTCCTTGAATGATAATTGTATGAATATCTTCCCATTCATGGGGCTCTATGACCAAACTCGAAAAATTCGGTAAACCCTCATCGGGTCTGGTGGAAGTTATGGAAATAGTTACTGTTGAAGTTGGTTCCCATCCCAATCTAATTAGTAAGGGAACTTCAACGCCTGCTTCGGTAGTTGTCAATCGAGAGCTTGCATTGGCTATCAATGGATGAACCACAGTAATAGGTCTCTGGGTGTTGAATCTACGGACATTTAGTATTCCATTATCGGATGTAGTTCCATTTCTATCAACAAAGGCAAAACTCGCATAATCCGAACTGCCGGTGGGATAGTATTTGGCTTCACCACTATTCCAAGCTCCCATACGAAGACCAATTGTTGTATTGATAGGAGTAGATTCCAATACAAAAACACCTTCCAGTTCCACGGAAACCGGAGTATCCCAATTGTCAGGTGTAAATTCGATGTCTGAAGTTGATACAGCTAAGCGACTGGGATCTAGAGATGAAAGGGGAATGGTGACATTTGCCGTAGGCTTGGAGTTAAGCCGTAAAGTAAATGAGTCTTTTAATCCTGTGTCGGTTACAACCGGGTTAAAACTACCAAACGCAGGACTGAATATATATCCAAAACTATCCGAGTTACGATTGGTAACAGGAACAGAATCTACCGCAAAATCCGAATAAAGCGGATCATCACTTTCCAGATTTCCAAAAACAATCTGATACAATACATCGGGATCAACTATCCAATCTCGAACCGGTTGAATGGTTATAGTCTGAGGAACATTCCAATTGCTGGGCGTGAATAGGAGTTCAGAGGTTGTAATCGTCCCTTCATTCGTATTGTTGGATGTTATCAGAGGAAATTGAACATTATGCGTGGGTCTTGTCTTAAGTCGAACTTGAAAGCTCGTTGTTCCTGTCTGACTCTCGGTAGTTGTGATACCACTGGCCCCGAGGTACATCACCCCGGGAGTATCATCATCCATATTGATAACCGGTAGAGGATCTACCACCAATCCGTTATACTCTGAATCTGCACTGACAATACTTGTAAATCTTATCTCATACCATATATCTCCGTCAATCAATGAGTCATTCACTCCGTTGATATTGACTGTCCTGTTAGTATTCCAGTTGGATGGAGTAAAAGTCACACTGGTTGGATTGATTGTTCCTTCAGTTAAGTCACTGGATTCTAAATGAATTGTAACATCTGCCGTAGGTCTGGATCGAAGACGAATTCGAAAATTATCATTGGTTCCATCTTCTCCGGTAGTTAGGTTCAAATGGTTGGAAAACACCAAAGCCGCAAAATCATTATCCAAGTTGGTTAAAGAAATATCAATTTGGTGGAGCTCTGAATATTCCGCATCATCGCTGACAGGTTTATCCAGGCGGATGGTGTACAATTTGTCTCCATCTATATCATTGTCATTTTGACCTGTAACTACCAGATTTTGTTCCACATTCCAATTGCCCGAATTGAAAACAAGATTAGCTGTGTTGGGTTGTCCTTCCAATGGATTCAAGCTGTATACGGGAATCGTAACAGGATGAGTTGGCTCGGAAGAGAGCCTTACTCGAAATGTAATAGAGGTTCCATCCTCGGAGGTTGTATAAGGAAGAGGTGCTGTTGTATTAACCACAATGGAAGCTGTATCATTATCCAGGTTGATACCATGAGCTATGGATGAGTTCAATCCATTATACAAAGAATCGGAACTGCTTCCCGATACAAGTTGAACGGTAAAAGGTTGATTGCCGTCCTTTATGCTATCATTCAATCCTGTAATCGTAATTACCTGAGGGTTATTCCAATTGTCCGATGTAAAGGTAATACTGGATAGACTTGCCGATACCTCGGAAGGAGGAGAAACTTGCACAGTGAAAGTTACCTCTGCAGTCGGTCTTGAATTCAAAACAGCGGATAATTGGTCAGTATCTCCATCTTCAGATGTCTGGAGACCGGTAAGTGGATACAAAGCAATTCCAGCAGAGTCAATGTCCGTATTCAAGACATATATCTCTCCGGCATCTACTCCCTGGAAACGACTGTCTACCGATTCCATAGAACCCAGCTGAATTGTTAGCTCTTTGTCTCCATCTTGAATGGAATCCGGGACACCTGTGATTGTCAGGATCTGAGGAGAGTCCCAATTCTCGGGTGTAAATATAAATTCCGCCGGAGAAACGGAAACTTCTCCTGCCATCGAAAGGTTGAAATTATGAATGCGGACATTCTGGGAAGGTCCTTGTGAAAGCGATAGTGAAACGGTTGTGGACGACCCCGACTCAGAAACCACATTTCCTGTTCTTGATACAACCATAACCTCGGGGCTTCCGGGATTAGGAGTTACCGGAATCTCAAATGAATCCGGATCCAAAATCAAATCTGTATTGTCGGAAGGTCTAGGATTATCTTGTGGTTGGGAAGAAGAACCGGGAGGAAGAATAAAAATAGGGGAGGGCGACTTTGCATTCCCTAAAACTCCAAAAAGAGCAGTAAGACCGGGCCATGCCATGCAATTGGAAAATGAAAAACTGATCATCGCAACAGATACATAAACCATATATGTTTTGATTTTGAGTTTCATAAATTTCTCGTATGCGTCCTAGTTATATACACGAAATGATTTAAGAAAAATCAATAAATTAATAGTAATTTTGAAAAATAGTGAATAGCTAAGGGAGGCGACGATGTCGAACTCTTTCCCTCTGCCAATTCACTCCATCCAAGGAGGAATAGTATTCCGTACCAACCAAGGCTTGACGAGAGAGAAGGATTCTACCATCTCTTACTGTGCTCGCATAAAACAAAAAGGTACCGCCATTGATTCGAGGGGGAGTGCTAAGAACCCAATTATTTCCCCCATCGATACTGGAGAGAACCCGACTCAAATCCACGTTATTGGGATTGTAATAAAAACTGGTTACTATATTCGAATTAAAACTCAATGAATCTACAGGGCTACCTAAATTGGATATAGGTAATTCTTGTAATTTGATAAAATTGAGATTTTCATTTAAATCCGTCGAGGCTTCATTGAATGGATTAGGAGCCCGATAGATTTCCATTCTAGGTTCATCTATATTGAATATAGTTTTGTAAACATTGCCTCCCAGAATCCAGAAATCTTTCAATGAATAATTTAGAGGAAGAACATCGAGTGGATAATTAGCATTCGGATCATTAAAATTAATTTGATTCGAAACATTAATGGATGTTGGGTAATGGTTTGCACTATTAATAAAACAAGAAGAAATTCTGGAAGAAAACTGGATAGGATTTTTAAATGGGTGGTCGAAGCATGTTTGGTTGAGTGGACCAAGATCCTCATGAGTGGAAGATGACGATATGAATCCATCATTGGTTCTATAATATCTTGGTTGAATCGTAATCGTCTTGTAAGCAAGCTTTCCCGAGAACACAAAAGATTGTCTGAAATCAATTTTTCGATCCGGTGCGGGTCTTGTTGCTATGCGCATATCAGTTGCAGGCGGAAGAGGAGAAGTGAAAGAAATATTTGCCACATAGCTCTGTTCTGAATCCAAGCAAGGTGGTTCCGGATCATTGCACACTTCTCTGGCAGCAAGAAAAGCACCATTGTCCAAGAAGTAAATATGGTATTGCAATCCTTTTTCATTGGTAACAGAAAAGTCAGGAAGCCCGGCAAGCTTGCTAATTTCCCAACTGTTTGGATTATTTCCTCGGATTAAATAAGGGTCAGGAGAACCAAAGTTATTGTTTTCTACAATATATCCAATTGAATAGTCAATGCCATCTAGAGTCTGGGCTAGTTTAGCAACTCTAAAAAAGGGAGACACCTCAGATTCTTTCCCCTGAAAAAAGTCTTTTAGAGTAAGCGTGTATTCATTGGAGCCCTCCAAAGTTGATATAAGGGTTTCTTCATTTGCGTTATTTTCTACCAAGATCTTCATTGTTCCGAGAATCTGTTCCGAATCCAGGTCGGAGATCTCATATTCAAACTCCCCAAAACCCCTCTGCTCCAGGACAAAAATGGGAAATCCCGGATTTGTTGATAAGAAATATTCTGAAGGTGGAGAAATCTGGCGAACCCGTAATCCAAATTCCGGCGGTTCATTCGAAGAATCCAATAATTCCCATTCTGTACGAGTGATTGTGGTTTCTTGTCCTTGTATTCGCAGAAGTCTTATAAGTAAATTAAGTCCGGAATTGGGATCTAAAGGATTTTCTTCAAAGGTCAAGCATTGAGTAAATGAAGAGAACAGGATTCCTAGTGTGAAAGCCATATTCCGGATTTTTTTTAGGCAATTAGTATTTTTTACTAAGTTTAGCTGATATATATTATTGATAATCATAACTTTCTCTTTTAATCTATAACAATTGAAAATGAATTATAATCAATAAAAAATAATATTTTTAGAAATAATTCATTTTCAATACAAAAAAAATATGGGTCAAAACCAACATTAGAGCCTCTTCACCGCCAAGTGGAAAAAATCCATAATACAATCCGAGTCCAACAGATCTTGTTCTATATCTTGCCTTTCTATTGGATGGGACATAATTTGGGAAAAAGAGTTTAAACCTTACCCAATATGCGATCCAGTCCCTTGGCAAATTCTTCATCTAACATGGACTTTAGTTTGCCTGCTTTGTGTCTTTTAAAAAACAGTTCCAGGAAAGCAAAAAAATTGGGATACTGAGTAGAGACGATAGGGAAATCAGATCCTATAAAATTCTCTAACACAAATTTCTCTTCTTTTGGCAATTGATCAAAATTCCAGTTTAATTCTTGGATGCAAAATCCATAGACATAGCTCTCCAATGCCAATAGAATCTGGTAGGACTCAATTAAAGAATACCCACTCTCTATCATCAGTCGAAATTGCTTTTCCATGAATTCGAATCGAACATGGGAAAATGCAATACGCGTCTCTATCACTTGAGGAGCCCATGGATGTTTTTTGAAAACTTCTCTTTTATGGGAGAATAAAATTTTGAGTAATTCTCTTAGTCTGGTTTTGGGACTCCGTTTAGATTTCGGTTCTGTTTTTTGTAGTTTGTTGGTTTTTATTCTTTCCAATGAAGGGATTTCAATCTTCATCAAAAGAATATCTGCAAGCCCATCCAAAATATCTTCTTTGTTTTTTACATGTTTGTATAAAGACATTGCTTCGACACCCAGTGCCGCTCCGAGACTTCTCATGGAAAGTTGTTCCAGCCCCTTTTCGTCAGCTATTTTAAGGGCGGCTTGTAAAATTCGATCTCTGTTTAAAGGAATTCTTTTCTTTTTCATATGCAATTTCCTATTCCTTTATTATCCAAAAATATTCAATTTGATTACAGCGTAAACCTTTTTATTTGACATATTTATGTAGTAATGACGAAATGGTCAAATGAGCTTACAACGTAAGCCTAAATTGTATATATGGACAGTTTATGAAAAATCAGAAACTTATCTACTTCATATCTTTAATATTCCTTGTTCTCTATCATTTAAGTTGGGAATCATTACTCCTAGCCTGCACTACAATGGTATTTGGCAAGGAGTCTAAACTCCTTGCTCAGAATTACGACTTTTATTATGGGCATGGGGAAGTGATTTACCAACCAAAAGGAATTTCCAAAACAGGATTGAATGAAGCGATTCATAAGAAAATTCGATGGACTTCTAAATATGCAACTATTACGTTCAACCAATTTGCCAGGGAGCTTCCCACATCCGGGATGAACGAAAAGGGGCTGAGCATCTCACTATTGTGGAATCTGGACGGAAAGTATCCGCTCAGTGATCCAACCAAGGAATATACTATATCGGAATTGCAGTGGATTCAATACCAATTGGACAATTATGACTCTACAGAATTGGTGATTCAAAATTTAAATCGCTTGAAAATCGCAAAGGCACACGCCGATCTTCACTATTCCATCTGCGATGCCAAGAGGGATTGTCGAATCCTGGAATTCTTGGATGGCAAACCTGTCGTACATCCGGAGAGAGAAATTCCAATTTTTGCCCTAACAAATAATAGTTATGAAAATTCCATTCAGTACTATCAAAAATTGAATCTCGGAGATTCTAAAAATCTCCCAAAAGATAAAGAGTCTCTAGCCGCATTCTCTCGTGCTGCTTTTTTCGTTCAAAATGAAATTCGGGACTACCAAGACTTGGAATCCAATCAATACGAATCAGTTTTTGAGTATTTAAAGAAAGCTTCACTTGACTATACTTTTGGAGATATGTGGAATTGGTTGGTTCGTGGGCAACCCCCTAGTGTTACAGTTTGGTCGGTAGTTTTCGATCCCTCACAGAAAACGATTGCTTATAGAACCAAAGATAATCCTAAAACCAGAATTATATCTTTTTCGGAATTTACAAATTCCTGCAAAGAGGGTGCTCTAAGTATGGATATGGAAAAGGGAGAAGGTATGGTTAGAAAACATTTTTCCCCTTACAGGGAAGAAGCGAACAGAAGAATTGTGGAATTGTCATTTGCCCCCTTGGAGAAGGAATTTCCTCGTACAGAATGGCATGAGTTGATCCGGTATCCGAATGGATTTGGGTGTAAGTAAGTGAACGAATAGGGTAAAAGCCAATGCTACCGAAGCATTTGGAATCACTCTTAAGGATAAACTTTGCGCAGTCGATAAACCGGATTATGGTATATGTGGAAAGGAAGGTGAATCAATACCGAAATATTCCAAATTGAAAGTTCTGGATGTAAAAGTTCCCAACAAACCACAAGCCGGTAGGGGCTATCCCCAATATTTGTACAAAGTCGAATGGAATAATGCTGTTTTATATGTTCCATATAAAGAACAGAAGTTTATGGACTTCGAGGCTATTTCTCTTTCTGACAAACCATCGAAGGTTAAAGTCTCGGTTGGAAGTCTTCGAATGCGAGAATACCCAACCAAGGATTCGGAAGTAACCGCAACACTATCCAGGAATACAGAATTGGAACTCTTGGGTCTTGGAGCATCCGGACAGAGAGAAGGCAACAGATACGATTCTTGGGCCTATGTGAAAACCTCGGACGGGAAATTAGGATATGTATTTGGTGGCTTTCTGGAAGGAGAGGGTCTTACCAATCGCCTGGGTGATGTGGAAGTTGGTTTTGTAGAATTGGAAAAAGATTCAGAAACTTTTCCCAATCTGGATGCTGTAAAACTTACAGAAAGTCAAATCCAGAAATGGAATGCCAAAGCAAAAGAAAAATGCAAAAATTGTATCTATGCTCCTTATCTGGGAAAAACAAAAATCCAAGATAGAACATTTTACTATGTTCAAAGAAACTATGAACCTTATGACGATACTTATGGTGATGAATCCACAGAGGATAATTCGATTCACATAGAAGGATGGGTGGAATCTTCTTTTGTTAAGACATCAGGTGTTGACTATTTTAAATATGGCAAGAAACAAATTAAGGACAAAGGTCTGATTCAAATTGTAGATTACTTGGATAAGAAAATGAAATCTTCCATTTACAACAACGATCTTGTATTGGATACGATACACTTACGAGAAGAAAAAATCAATAACCCTTCCGGAGATGGAACATTTTATATCGTTTCCTATAAATATTTGGATGAGAACTTGAATCCTGAGAATGGCGCTACCTCGGTTTTTTCTGTAAATAAATCCCAAGCATCATACCTTTTTGATGTGGATTATCATACAAACAGAATAGATATCAATGGAGATGGGATAGAGGAGTGGATTAGCAGGAGTGAAAATAGGGGAGCTTCTGACTCGGTTTATATCTATTATATAAATAAAGGGAAGCTTGGTCTACTTATCAGCTTGAATGGTGATAGCTGCGTATTGCATGTTCCTAAAGAGGTGATCGGGAAAGATTTAACAATCAATGACAATAAAGTAGGTTGTGATATGAGTTATGGAAATGGAGAAATCAAAGTAGAAATTGATAAAGATATCTATACATTTCAATTCGATGGAGAGAGATTGGTTCGAAAATAATCTTAGATTGCAATCATCTCATTGAATTGTTTCAGTTCATCTGGATGGTTTTCCAATGCTTTGCGAGTGAATTCAATCAATGGTTTATCCGCATGTTCATAGATCGTTTTGATCTGATCATATAAATATGGCTTCATGCCGGCAATGAGCACTTCTGAGATTCTCGCTTCACCAAAATTCTGGAATAAATTTAGTACTCGATCTTTATCTCTACAATTGTATGTTATTTGAATTAGGTGATCCGGGTTGGGAATGTTCCTGGCAATTCTATCAACAGATTCAATCGGAGTATAATCCATTAAGGATCCAATTACAAAAAAATTCTCCCGACGTATCAACTCATTCACGGCTTTTCGCATCTGGTCAAATGGTGTTAAGGCTATCATTTCACTGATCCTCTCGGGAACTAGATGCTCGATGATATCGGAAAAAAATGAAGTAGAAAAATGGCTGGCAATACTGATTGCCTCCTTTGGTGCCAAAAAATAAGAAAGATTCGCGGTAATCTGTGGCCCTAGAATATCGTGGGAGACTTTAGCGTTTAAAAAATTCGGCATAAATCTGCTTACTTTAGCTATTGTTTGGAATATTTCTTTCTGTCCATCTTGCATGGATGTTAGAATCTGATTTTTTAAAAGAGCCAATTCTTCCACATCCAATTTGGATAAAAAGCTAAATTCGGAAGTAGGCAGACCCAGTAAATTCTTGAGAGAATGCAGCTCGAATTCTTTTTTTTCTTTTTCTTCACTCATATATTGTAAGCTAAATTTCGAGTTTTATGGGTAAAGCTGTTTTTATGAAAATTAAAAAAGGGCAAAATTGGAAAAATAAGCTTACATTGTAATCTATTTTGTTGACAGAATTATCTCTATATTTTTCTATGTTTTCAAGCTTACATTGTAAGCAATATTTTTAAATGGAGATTCAAAATGTTGTTATTTTTTTTATTCATGCCTTTAAAATCCAAACAAACATCGTCAAATAAGGCTATAAGTACTAAATCATGAAAGCGATCATCTGTAAAAAATATGGACCACCGGAAGTTTTGGAATCGGCTGAGCTTCCCATACCTTCCTACAAAGCCAAGGAATGTCTGATCCGAGTCAAGGCTACGGCTGTGAATTCGGGTGATGTTCGAGTTCGGGGACTGGTTGTTACGGGTTTGCAAAGAATTCTTATGCTACTTGTCTTGGGATTCACCAAACCAAGAAAGCCAATTCTGGGAACTGTTTTCTCCGGAATTGTGGAAGAGGCAGGAGAGCAGGTCACAAAATTCAAGAAAGGGGATGAAGTCTTTGGAATGACCGGATTCCAATTCGGAACCTATGCCGAATACATTGTCATTCGAGAAGATTCGGCTATAAGCCTCAAGCCTAAAAATGCGAGCTTTGAAGAAGCGGTTGCATTAGTATTTGGTGGATCAACAGCGGATTGGTTTCTTGGCAAATACGGATGCAAGGTGGGCGGTAAGAATATCCTGATCTATGGTGGGACGGGATCGGTAGGG
>JAFIGA010000081.1 GCA_020831715.1 Leptospira sp.
TACATTGGAAATCCACGAAGAACTCCTCGCAGATATTTTAAACCAAGGAATCAATCATTTACTAGCGCTAACAGAAAGAAGTATTAAACATAAGGGCATAGACTATCCTATTGATAGGGGATTGTATTTCCAAGAATTGTATATGCCGGCAACGGATTCTCTGAATCGATATTTTTATAATTTAGAGCAGTTGTGGGCAGGCAATAAATCACTTAGTTACACTGATTGGGAAGAATTGGCGAAAAGAGAAACACTTTTCTGGAATCCCCATGAACATTTTATACGAGAAAAATTCAGAGGAAAAGAAGATTCTTTTGAAACAAAGTATTTCTTGGAAAGCTTTTCCAAGCGCTCCACTCCCTACTTCCAGGCTCATATCGCTCGTATAGCACTCGACTACGGTAAGATCCTTCTGGATAGACAGGACAGATACAAGACTTTGGGAATGCTTCAATTGGCGGATAGTTTGTTTCAGTCTTCCAAGAACACTTTGTCTATTTCCTATGCGGAAAATTTGGCATATATGGCGCAGCATTATGCCAATGAAAAAAATTGGGAACTCGCAAGGCTTCATCTTCTCAATTCCCAAGCTATACTTCTTCGTCTGAACCAAACCAGAAATCCTCTCTATATCCAAAATAAATTTCTTCTTTCCAAAATTTACCGAGCAGGTTCTCAGACCAACCTGGGAATCTTGGAATTGGAAGATGCTCTTCGCATTGCTCAGGAAGAATGGAGGGCGAATCCGGATGAATATCTTATCTATTTGGCACTTTCTTACTTTAACTTGGGAACGATGTATTTGGAATCAGATCGTCCCAAAGAAGCCTATGATCGTTTCGTAAAAGTAGAAAGCATTCTAAGGAAAAAGCCTCTCATCTATTCTGATTTGATGTTCTACTCGGTTGTGAATCGAGGGGCTTCACTGATTCTTCAAGGTAAGTGGAATGAATTTATTCATCTGGGTTTGGATCTAAATAAGGATATTCGCATCATCGGATTGGAAGGATCCGAACCGGATAGTAAGAATAGTTTCAACCTAGCCTTGGCTTACCAATCCAAAGGGGCATTGGAAACCTCCAAGGATTTTAATACTTATTATCGAAAGATCACATCTTATTCCAAGCTAAAAACATTAGCAAGTGATAGCCGCCCTGAATTCTATTCCCTGATCATGGACTATCAGAAACCCAGGGAATGGATCTTTTCCGAGCAGGAAGAAAAGTTAATCGCATCTTTTACCGGAAAATTCCGTATGGAAAACCATGCCGATGAGATTCGCTCCCGAACCTATACCGACAGGTTGGAAGACCATGATATTTTCTTGGGAGAGTTATTTGGTAAGCTTCAACCCACTACAAGAGAAATGGTAGTTCTTCGAAATCAATTTGGAGTAAATCGAGAATACCGGACAGGAAAGAATGTTATCTTTGTGGATATAGGTCCGGCAATCGCCAATTCTATTCATCCGGCTGTTACTTCTATGAGTTTGGTTGAGAATTTTCCTGACATGGAAATGGTTTTGATGGATCTTCCCTCGGAAGTGAATATCTTCATGAAAAAGACCGATCCCAAGTTGCGGGAAGACTTATTGAATTTTAAGAATATAAGAATTCTTGCAGGCGATGGTGTTCATTCTCTCAAGACATATTTTCGAAAAGAGGGTGCTTGGATTCTCCAAGAACGAGGAATTCCGCAAGTCTCGAATCGCATGATAGTGATTCGTGCCGCCAACTCAATTGATGTCTATGAACCATACGCACGTGTGCGTCCCTTTTTGGAAAGTTTGGCGAATGATTTCTATAAGGAGAATTTAATATTATTCTTCAATCGATTGATCATTGCGAAGCCGAAGAATTCATCTCAGTTTCAAGTTATAGGATCTCAGTCCATTCGTGGGTTCTATCACAATATCCAAAGCTTGGATAGGCAAGGGCAACCTCCATTCATACTTTCCGGTCTAGCCTTGGGGGAGGATAAATAATGGAAAGAATCGATTCTCTTATTTTGCTATTGGGTATGTTGCTATCTTTTGGTTTTTTTTGGTTTTGGAATCAATGGAATCCCAAGAAAGATTCTGTAAAAGATACAGAATGGTTCGGACTCTATCTATTTAACATGGTAGCCTATGTGGGAGTGCAGATTCTTTTCTTCGGAGCTGCCATGTTGGAATCAAATTCCAAATCAGGATCAGGGTTAGGATTAAGATCAGGTTTAGAATCGGAGATCTTTGATCTGAGTTTGATTGCTTCTGCGAACCTATCTTTTGGATTGTATTTTCTGTTCGCAAGAATCTTTCTGATGGAGCGAATATTTTTGGTTCGCATTTTGTTCTTGGTATTAATTTCAATTTTCTACCATCCTTTGATGCAAAAGTTTATCTTCGTCGAGGATGGATGGGGTGCCACTCACTATTTCTTGAGTTTGGTCGGATTTGTGTTTGTGGGTTATGTGTTTCTTCACTCGTCCTCGCAGGTGGAATCAGAGGACAAGTTGTCCTATAAATTTTTGGAATTAGATCTTACTCATTGGGTGGTATTTTTCTTTGGATTGCTCCATATTGGATTTCTTTCACAAGTTAATTTCCAATCCTACGGTATGGAAGTCTTTAGAGCAATATCCAATTCAATCTGGGTGATGAGCATTGCCGGTTTAGTTTCTTGGTTGGTTCATCGAATGAGCGGGCGAGACTATCCCGAGGATACGGTATTGCTATGTGGGTTGCTATCCGGGTTTGCTGCTTATTCTTCATTGCCATTAGGTGCGAATCTATGGAATCTTAGCTTGCTTGGATTTGTTAGCGGATTGCTTCCTGCTGTCTTGGCAACAACTGCCCTAGGTAAGCTAAAATCAACTGCACTGTATATGATTTTTTTGGGTGCGGGTTGGGGTGCTCTAATTGGGTATCTGGGATTTCCCTTGCTCAATTATCCCGATAGAAATGCCTACGAGTCTCTGTTGACTCTCCAAGATAGAGGGATATCAATTTTACTTGTATTGTTTTCGTCCCTTCTCATCGGGTGGATCGGTGTAGGGTTGGCAATTTTGGTGGATAAAATATTTCCACCAAAACCATCAGCCTAATAACGCTACTTTTTTTATACAGACTTCTTTTTATATTCTTGATCTGATTCCAAAAACAAAAGTACAAGAGGAGGATATACCAAAAGCTCCAAGATGAAACTTGTTACCAAGCCACCCACCATAGGAGCGGCAATTCGTTTCATCATATCGGAGCCTGATCCATCCGACCAAAGTATGGGAAGTAGACCGAAAATTCCACACATCACAGTCATTAGTTTAGGTCGAATTCTCTGAACAGAACCTTCCCAGATAGCTTCTCTAAAGTCTTCTCTGCTCTTGATTTTTCCGGCACGGTTCCACCTATCGATGGATAGATTGATGTAGAGCATCATGAAAACTCCCGTTTCAGCGTCCAATCCCAAAAGAGCAATCATCCCCACCCAAACAGCTACAGACATCTGGTAATCCAAGATATAGAGTAACCAAATAGCACCAATCAGAGAGAAGGGAACCGCTGTGAAGACTATCCATGTCTTTTTCCAAGACTTTAAATTGGCAAATAACAAAAATAGTATCAAAGTAAGAGTTATGGGGATCACCCATTTCATCCTGTCTCTGGCTCTTAGAATATTTTCATACTGACCACTCCAATCCAAACTGATTCCGTTTGGAATAGTTAGATGATTGTCCAGTATCTTATCCAGGTGGTTTACAAATCCTTCCAAATCGGATTCATCTGTGTCAATGAATACATAGGCGGTTAGAAAGCCGTTTTCGTTTCGGATCATGGATGCACCGGAGTTGTATCGAATCTCGGATACTTCTCTAAGAGGGATATGTCCACCTTGAGATGTGGGAAGTAGAATTCGTCCGATCTTTTCGGGATTGTCTCGCAATTCTCTAGGATAGCGAATGTTCACACTGTATCTTTCTCTGCCTTCAATGGTTTCTGTGATAGACTGTCCACCCACAGCGGATAAAATTACATTCTGCACTTCTTCAATCGAAACTCCGAATCTTGCCAACTTTTCGCGGATGGGAATTATATCCAAATAATATCCTCCGGCGATTCTTTCTGCAAAAATATTACGGACACCCTTTTGCCCCTTTAATGTGCTCTCAATATCCAAAGCTGTTTTTTCAATAATCGCAAGGTCTTCTCCTTGGACTTTGATTCCAATCGGAGTTCTCATGCCGGTTGAGAGCATATCAATTCTTGCGCGAATGGGCATGGTCCATGCATTGGACAGACCGGGGTAGTCCATGAGCCCGTCTAATTCTTCGATCAATTTATCCTTGGTCATTCCGGGACGCCAGGTGGATTGGGGATGAAGGAGAATGGTCGTTTCAAACATAGAAAGAGGAGAAGGGTCAGTGGATGTGTCCGCTCTTCCCGCCTTTCCAAATATGGAACGTATCTCAGGCACTTGCTTGAATTTTTTTCCTTGTTCGGTGAGGAGCCTCTCTGCCTCTG
>JAFIGA010000255.1 GCA_020831715.1 Leptospira sp.
AACCATTTTGACTCCGAGAAATGATTCCCTCTGAGCAATACATCTTCCTTGGATGAACCCAACTCGCCGCGGTAGACCATCCCCGATTCTTGTAGCCAGAGTCTCCAAAACTCTTCCGGATTCTTCACAGACCAATCGTAAAACTCCTCATAGGTGGAAAATTTGCCCTGGATGATTTTTTCAACCTTTTCTTGAAACAGAGTCATTGCCGTTTGGGAAATGGTGTCCGGTGTGGGTGTGAAAAGGGTTTTGGAGTTCATAGCTTTGGATAATTATATTCGAACCTTTTACTTTAGGCTGGTTCGTAGTAGGCGAGATTTTCGGGACCCTCATGGATGACCACACGTTTGACCACACCACCTGTGTTAGAGACTTCTTCTTTTAGATTGTGGTAGAACCATTTGGCAATGTTCTCCGATGTAGGATTCACCTTGCCCTGAAAGTCGGGGAGATCGTTGATCAAAACATGATCCATGGTTTCTACGAGCTCAGCAAGTTTTTTCTTGGCGGCAAGAAAATCATAAGAGATGCCGTCTTCACGAAGCCCGTTCTTGCCTGTGAGATATACCTCCACTTTCCAAGAGTGCCCGTGGTTGGGTTCATCACTTCCATCCGGAAAATAGTTGTAGAGATAGTGAGAGGACTCAAATCTTCCCTCAATTCGAATATAAAAATTGCCGATTTCGTTCAAAAACATAGTACTTGACTTTGTAGTGGATGTCTAAATACTGTAAAGAAGAAATCTTCTTGGAGTGAATTTTATGACAGATGCAGTAAAAGAACGTTTTTATAAAGAAATGACAGTGGGTGAGGCGATGGCTCTACACCCCGAAGCAGGAATTGTATTTTCCAGTTACCACTTAGGCGGATGCTCGCACTGTTCCATCAATGAGGTTGAAACCATTGAACAAGTTTGTATGGGCTATGGTGTGGAAGTTGAAGTTCTTGTGGACAGTTTGAACAATCTATTCGAAGACGAAGAAGAATAGAACCTGCAAATTCTCCAATCATAGGGGTGGTGGAGCTATATTGATATCAATGGCACGCCACTCTGACCAGGCTTCACCGTTGTTTGTGGAAGCCGAAACCCCTATCTCATACAAAAGTTGATCTGGACTCTCTAAAGAATTGTCGCGGTATCTAGGGCTTTTGTATGTTATTACTTTATCCCCCAATACACTCAATCCATCAAAATCTGGTGGAGCCTCTGTAAAGCCGATAAGTGGTCTATAAGCTTCATTGTTGATTGTAAACTCGATTGCTGGAACATTCGAATGAGGATAGCGAAAGAAGCGATGAATTTCAGAGTTCCCGCTATTGATTTTCAATTGAAGAAAGGAATCTGTTGCATTGGACTTTTCTTGGATTGCAAGCGTGTCCGAGGTCACAGACTTGGTAAGATTCAGTTCAAAATCGGTTGAAAAAGTATAATTACTCTCTGTGGTGGTAAATGGAATGCTGGATGTATTGATGCAATAGGATAGGCTTGAATCAGTTCTTCTTAGAAAGAAAGATCTTGATTGGTTTATGCGGTAAGTCTGTATGGGCGACCCAAGCATACCGGAACAGGGGCTAGCTAATATTGCAACCGGTGATGCAGGTATTTCCCCATTGGTATCATAACTGTATATATTTTGTGATAGTGTAACTTCATCTTGATACAAGATATAATTCTCTGTAAACTGAAGGAACGTAAGTCGACCGGCTAATCCAAATGGATTTTGTGTTCCGGATATATTAACCGGAGCACTTGAAACCGGATCTTCAAATATTCCCGGTTCGAATCTCATTTGAATATTTCCATCACCATCCAGTTCTTCATAGTAAATATTCCCTGCAAAAAAACCAATGGTATCAGCTTCTATGTGTTGGTTCCCGGAGCCTCTTGGGTTGAGAGGCGTTAGTTCATAGTTCTTCGGATTATTGATGGGTATGCGAATGAGTGCCGAGTAATTCACTGTTCCGTCGAAATTATTGACTCTATTGATAATTGCATATAGATTTTCATTTATCGTGATAGAGTTGGAAATTTCCGCTTTTTCCTCAATGCTTCCAATTATGGTTTTAATGGGTATTTCGTAAATCGGTATTGAATTGATGTTTTTCCCGTCATCCGTAAAGTGTAAAATTAAGTAATTATTGATATCGGTTCCATTTGAATCCATAAAGGATAATTCATTGAAAATATATTCGCCCATAATGAAAGATCTTTGGTTGTTAGAGTCCATTAATCTTGCGAATTGGCTAGTCGAATTGAGGCTCAGTCTGACGATAGGAGAATTCGAATTTGTCATTCTGATGGGAAATTTCTCCCACACCAGATCATCTACAATGGTATCTCCCAGAATTGTTGGTAATTCCTGAGATTCTGAATCTACCTGAAAGTGGATAGAGCCACCATAGCCTCCTCCGGAAAGATTGTAAAAATCCACTCTATAACCTCCCAATTCTCGAAATCTAACTGTGTATGCTCCGTATTCATAGAAAAAGACTCCACGATTCTGTCCATCTGAGAGAGTGTCATCGAAAGATTGAAAATCAGGAAGAACATAATCCTCATCTACCTTCGTCAATCTCGCCGCTGAGAGGGGGCCAAGAAAATTGCCCGAAGCAGAATCTCTTACCGAAAAAGGGACTTCATAAACTGTGGCACCTCGAAGAGCCGCGAGCCTAGAGAGGAGGAGTAGCTGGGAAAATGGACTATTGGGATCCAAATCCGACTCTTCAAATTTTAAACAAGATATACTGAATATAGAAAATATAAATAATAGAACAATCTTTCTCATGAAGATTATGATAGATATCTATTCAGATAAGTCAAATTCTAAATTCACATCCCCCAAGTTCGGCAAGTTTTCAAATATACAATTCCCATTTTCGGAAAATAAAAATATGAATTGACGAACAATCGAAATTGTCGTACATTGTACTTATGAAGATCTTGGCTGATGCAAATATTTTCTTGGCAGTTATATTGAACGAGCCTGAAAAAATAAATGTATCCATACTTGAGGTCACATGAAAATTTATAATTATTCTGAAGCAAGACAGAACTTCGCAACTGTATTGAATACATCAATGAATGAAGAAGTCATAATCAAACGAAAAGATGGTTCCAGATTCAAAATCACACCTATCATCGATACTAAAAAGAAATCTCCTTTTGATATAGAAGGTATAGATACACAAATGGGAACGAAGGAACTACTAAAAATCATTCGAGAATCAAGGGAATTCAGATAATCCTAAATTCACATCCCCCAATTTGGTAATGCCTGCCATTCGGACCAATTTGCATCATCAGATGTTGTGGTAAAATAGAAATC
>JAFIGA010000278.1 GCA_020831715.1 Leptospira sp.
ACTGCCGGTATTCCTTTGGGTCTGCAAGATTTCCAAGATGTATCCAATTTAACTCCCGTGCTAGCAGACATTAAACCTAGGGTATAATACCTAATGGATGATCTCTATTAAATAGGTGGAGTTCCTGCAGTAATGAAATTTTTGCTAAATGAAAAAATGATCGATGGATCCTGTCTTACAGTAACCGGAAAAACTATAGAAGAAAATCTCGAGTCACTCAAAGGTCTTCCTGAAGGTCAAGATTTGCTTAGACCACTGAGCAATCCGATTAAAAAAACAGGACATATACAAATTTTAAAAGGCAATATTGCAAGGGATGGTGCCGTTGCGAAAATCAGCGGTAAAGAGGGCGAGAAATTTGAAGGGAAAGCTATATGCTTTGATTCCGAAATTGAATTAAATCAAGGAATTTCGGAAGGTAAGATTCAGCCCGGTCATGTAGTTGTTATACGTTATGTGGGTCCCAAGGGTGGACCGGGTATGCCCGAGATGCTCAAGCCCACATCCGCAATTATGGGAGCCGGCTTGGGAGATAAAGTGGCATTGATAACGGACGGACGATTCTCCGGAGGGACTCATGGATTTGTTGTGGGTCATGTGAGTCCGGAGGCAATGGAAGGTGGAGATATTGCTCTGGTTCAAAACGGAGATACAATCGTATTGGACGCAGTCAATAACTTAATTGAAGTTAAGCTAGATGATGCAGAGCTCTCCAAACGAAGAGCTAATTGGAAAAAGCCCGAATATCGTGTAAAATCCGGGTATCTATGGAAATACATCAAAAATGTATCAACGGCAAGTGAAGGCTGTGTTACCGATAACTAAATAGAATTTCCGGCAATCCGGTTTTCCTAGAGATTAAGCCAATGGGACTCTTTTCTCAATTGCTCTCGGAAATCCGGATGTGCAATAGAAATCAATGCATCGGCTCTTTGTTTTAGGTTCTTTCCGAATAAATCCACCATTCCATATTCTGTTACCACGTAATGGACATCACCGCGGGAAGTTACAACTCCTGCACCCTCTTTGATGAAAGCGGAAATTCTGGATTCCGTTCCCTTCTTTGCTGTGGAGGGCAGGGCAATGATTGGTTTACCACCTTCGTTTCTGGCTCGTGCGGCACCACGAATGAAGTCAAGCTGGCCACCAATTCCACTATAAATGTTTTTACCAATCGAATCAGATACAACTTGTCCGGTTAGATCGACTTCAATTGCCGAGTTGATTGCTGTCATTTTGTTGTTTTGAGCGATTAAGAATGGATCGTTGGTATAGTGACTCGGTCTAAACTCAAACATAGGATTGTTATCCACATAGTCATATAGTTTCTGAGTTCCCATTACAAATCCGGTTAGAAGCTTGCCCCGGTTTAGACCTTTTTTCTGGTTTGTTATATTCCCGTTTTCTATTAGGGGAAGGATCCCGTCGGACACCATCTCCGTGTGAATTCCTAAATCTCGTTTATTGGTCAAAAATTTTAAGACAGCGTTGGGAATACCGCCAATCCCCAATTGGAGTGTGGCACCATCTTCAACTAATTTTGAAATATGTTCTCCAATTTGCATTTCGACTTCGGAACATTCTTTTTGGGGAAGTTCAATGAGTGGTTCATCTTGCAGAACAAAATAGTCCACATCATCGACATGAATGAAGCTATCACCCAATGTTCTGGGCATTTTGGAATTGACCTGGGCAATGACAATTTTTGCCACCTCGGCACAGGGCTTAGTGACAGAGACTTCAACTCCATAGGACATGTATCCGAATGCGTCCGGAGGGCTTACATTGATTAACGCAACGTTTATATCCCAATTTCCGGAACGAACTAGGGTTGCTATTTCTCTTAGAAAAATAGGTATATATTGAGACTTTCCGGAATTGACTGCTTTTCGTATGCTCGGTCCCAAGAACCAAGCATTATTAAATATCTGTGGCTTATCAATAAACGGATCTTCTCCAAATGTAAGGAGATGATTAAGTTCTACATTCTCCAGTGAATCAGATCTCTTAGAAAGAGCTTGAACTAAGTGATTGGGAGTGGAGACGTTTCCACTTAGGAAGACTCGATCACCTGATTTAATTTTTGAAACTGCCTCATCCGCAGAAATTGTTCTATCTTGAAAATGTTGTTTCCATTTCATACACACACCACCTGGGAATATCTATAACCATACTAGCGGAGTATTGAAATTATTCAAATCTTATTCGAGTTAAATACAATTAACTGCCATGGATATACTGGCGAAGTGCATTTGCCTCTTCTACAGCTTTCTCCATTTTACTTTTTACGGCATCTCCTATGGAAATCAGTCCCAAGATTTTGTTTCCATCCATTACGGGCATATGTCTGAATTTTTTCTTAACCATTGTGGACAAAACATCATCAACAGAATCATTGTAATTGGCAACGGTTAAACTTTTAGTCATAACATCTTTTAGTTGAATTTCTCCAAGTTTGTCGTGACTTTTTGCACAGATTTTTAAAAGATCCCGTTCTGTGAAAATTCCCGATAGTTCTTCCTTATTCAAAACAATGATAGACCCAATTCCATGCTCATTCATTTTTTGAACTGCACTAAGGACGGTTTCCGACTCTTCCAGCGAAAGAATCGAATTTGATTTATTTTCTAAAATAGCTTTTACAGACATAATTTTCTCCCAATAAAAAAACCAGATCGATTTTTTAGATATTGACTGCTTACAATATAATTGCAAGCATAATTTACATGACTTTGACTCAATTAAGATATATTGTTGCCTTGGATCGGCATAAGAGTTTTGCCAGAGCCGCAGAATCTTGTCTTGTTGCACAACCAACTCTTAGCTTGCAGATTCAGAAATTGGAGCAGGAAATTGGTTCTGAGATTTTTGACAGGAACAAAAATCCCATTATCACAACAAGTTTTGGAAAAGAAATAGTTGAGCAGGCGAGAGTGGTATTGAGGGAGTCCGAAAAATTAGAAGAAATCTTTCGCGGGGGAAGGGAAGATGCCTCCGGTGAAATCTCAATTGGAATCATTCCAACTATATCCACTTACTTGCTTCCTTTGATTTTTAAATTACTGGATAAAAATTATCCCAAGATAGACTTTCGATTTTATGAAATACCCACCTCGCAAATTGTGGAAAAAATCGAAAATGAGGACTTGGATATTGGTATTCTTGCGACACCTCTGAACCAAAAGAATATTTTGGAAAAGCCATTGTACTATGAACCTTTTGTCGCTTATTTCCCTAAAAACTACGAAGGCAAAACCTTGGATTTGGACATTGATGATTTGAAATCCAATGAATTTATACTGTTAGGTGAAGATCATTGTTTTCGCCATCAATCCTTGAAGATTTGTGGACAGCGAACCTTGGGCAAAATCGAATGCGGAAGTTTGGAAACAATTCGTAACATGGTAGACTTGGGTGTTGGTATGACTCTGTTGCCATTGCTTTCTATGAATCCTAAGCGAGATACATTTGGTAGATTCAAAGATCCCGAACCCGTTCGTGAAGTGAGCCTAGTCTTCAAACATGGGTTCTTTAAAAAGAAAATTCTCCAGGCAATCGAAAGAACAATTCTTTCTGTTATACCAAAAGATATGCAAGACAAGGCCGGTCGGAAATTGATCGGGGTTTAGAAAAGAATTACGCCGAGAGATTGTACCTCGGAGCTTTCCGTTCCTTCCGTTGTTAAAAACGTTTCAGAGTCCTCGGTGCCTTTGTGGTGAGTTCTACAGTTTTCCCTCGTATTCTTCGAGACAATTCTTGCACAAACAACCCACATAATCTTCACGAATTGCCAAAATCTGATTGGGACTCAATCGAACTTCCATACATTGGCATTCGGTGATGGTTCCCATCTTGCATTCAAAACGTGTGTCGCATCGAGGGCAAGAGACAATTTCGTGTTTGGGTGGTTTGGTTTTTGTATTATTCATTGTTTCATTCAGATCAGAATTCAGGGGACGTGAGACCGACTAGAGCCTACCGGGCGGTTCGGTCGAAGCGGGGCTCGCCGACGGGCGAGAGGGTGGATAGGAGATTTCCGCCCTCGGGTGCCCGGATTTAGGTGGAAGCTGGTCTCAGTTAGTTAGTTGATGGTGTTGAAGGATATAGCAAGTTAAAGAACTAAAATGAACGATCATCAACAAAACAAACTCTCTCCCCAAAATCCATTTCCACCAAAATCCCCTAAATCCTCATTGGGATTCGATCATAACATCCCGATTTGATTATGATATTGAGATCAATTTATTTTTTGGGATGTATTCTCGAATCCAGTGACTCGCTTCACTCACCTTCGTTCGTTTGCAGTCCCAATCTCGCATTCGAAGCAACTTCGGTTGCTTCTCGGTGCTGTGATTTCCCTTGAAGTCTTTTCTTGAAGAGAATAACTAAGAATTAAGAGGATTCCCGCCTCAAATCTTCGAGACAATTCTTGCACAAACAACCCACATACTCTTCGCGAATTTCCAAAATCTGATTGGGACTCAATCGAACCTCCATGCACTGGCATTCGGTGATGGTTCCCATCTTGCATTCAAATCTTGTGTCGCATCGAGGGCAAGAGACAAATTCGTGTTTGGGTGGTTTGGTTTTTGTTTTCGTTTTTGTATTATTCATTGGTTTACTCAGATTAGAATTCAGGGGAGCTTGCTCCTTGGGAAACGCAAGCTAGGGGGATTCGACGGTGTCGAATAGGGAGTGATTGCTAGTGCAATCAGTATATTAATAAAATCTTCCATACACAATTTTTATGCGAACTAATGTGAGCCCTCTATGCCAGGCGGTTCCACAAGAGCCAAGAGTTACCTAATGAGGATGCACCCATTTTTGGAAAGCAAAACTCCTGAAGTTTCATATCTACAACACGACCGGAACTATCGACTCAATCCGCTTCCACCAAAATCCCCTAAATCCTCTTCATCCCCCGCAACTTCTTCTATTTACCTAAGACAGATAGTAACCAAATAATCGCCGCCTTTTTAATGACGGCGAAAAAAGGATGTATCCGAACATCTTTTATAAGCCAATATCTTGTTTCAAAAAAATTTCTCTGTAGATTTAGATGTAGGCTTATGATTGTTTAGTCACCCCAGGTTGTGAAATCATTAATTTTTGAAGCATGATTCCATGCAAAACTACCACAGCCTTTATTCTTAAAATCAGATGAATCTGCTACTTTTTGACTATTTTTAACAGCCTGAATACTTTCTAATCCAGAATCAATTTGACAGTACTCGAAGCAGATTGAATTATTTTCTTCACAATTTGTTGATCGAGGTTGAGTCAATACTATTCT
>JAFIGA010000279.1 GCA_020831715.1 Leptospira sp.
GGTAAGAGAGTGGGATCTTGGAAGCATTATTATCCCAATGGTAAATTGGAAGCAAGTGAGGATTATGATAAGGAGGGTAAACTTATCAACCGAACTACTTACTATCCTAATGGCAAAATTTGGTGCGTTGTGGATTCTAAACTAACAAAAAAATGTAAAGAGCCTTAGATGAATAGATCCTCTTTACAAAGGATAAACTATATTTTCTATGCATTGATATTTGCAGGGGTAGGCTACTATTCTTCTTTTTATCTGATAACCGATCCGGGAAGTAATAGCTTTTATAAGGTTACATTAGCTTATTTCATTATAACAGCTGGATTTATCTTCATCCACTTAAGAACCCTTCCATTGTGGTTTTACATTTATATCGGGTTAGTCTATATCGCTACTATTATGGCTTCTATTGAGATATTAAAATTCAGCTGATTTTTCAATGATCCCAAGATCCGGATGTTTTAGTATATCAGCATTCATAATGAGAATTGAGAAAAGAATTGTGACAAAAATTACAATCATGATTGTCGCTCCCAATCCCATTGCAAAATTACGAATAAACTTATACTGAAGATAGGCAATGGAAGAAAGTATATTCTGGAGTTTTGATATATCATTATCTTTGGAAAGCTGGGAATAATTTCTAATATAAAAAGCGCAGAGCAGGACAATTAAGCCAACGAGTAGAATTCCAAATTCATACGAGTAGTGCTTTTGCAATAAGAACAGAGGAGTGTAGATAAGATTCCCTACAAACAATCCCACGAGCACAATGATGATGAAATGGTATGCTACACGAAATGGCTTCCATTCAACTTTTTGTGTGGGTTTTTTTCCTTCTTCATCCAGTTCTGAGGTATGCTTCAATACTTCAAAAGCTGTGGATTCAGACTTACCTGCATTCACAGCAAAATAACTAATGATGAGATAGAAAAATAAAAGTATGTAAAAAACTGTTAAGAAAATGGCAAGCCCCGAATTTAAAATATGAGGTAATGGATTGCCCAATGAGATTAATGTGGTAATGAATGCTATCCAATGGAGGGTCTTAATCAAAATTATTCGAAACCAAGCATGGTTCAACCATGCAAAGAAAGAAGAAAGGCATAGAAGGCAGAGAAAAAGTATCCCCATAAGGATCAATTTCTGACCGAAAACAATTCGGCTCAATCTTTCATAAGTCATGTCGATGAATCCGTCTTGAGGGATTTCATCGGATTTTAGTTCCTTTATAAAACCGGAAAGAGTTGATAACTTGTAGATTGCCCCTTTACGAATAGTCCAATTGCTTGCCAAGGATTCAGTTTCTTCACTTTCGGATTCCATTAGAATTTCCAATGGCTGTTTCTCCATTCGATCTACTTTAAATTCAATCTGGAAGAATAAAGTTTGGAGAAATAGTACTAAAAGTATCCATGGAGTTACTAAGGGTAAAGATCTAAAAATTCGATTCATATGTTTCCTACTAAGCCAAAAAGATCAGCACAAAAATCGCAACAGCGATTAATGCCGCTATAGCCATAATATAAAAAAATAGGCTACTGTCATTCTTTAAGGCTTCGATATTTTTTTCAATGTTTTGGTTATTATTTTGTACAATTCTGGATTTGGATTCTGCCATCGTTGTACGAACTTTCACGGAATTCTCTTCTTCTGTGTATTTTCCGTAGAGATTTTCATTGAATTTTACTATGATATCAGATTCGTTTCCTCTATGGGTAATCTTGTGAATGCTTCCCGGAAGAGGTTTGATCACACCATCTTCCCCACGAAGGTTGAGGCTCTCTATGGTATCTTTACTTGCAGGGTCGGATTGATTCAGTCTCACTACAATGGGTGAACCCGGAAATAAATTGGTCACTGCGGTTCCGGTAACAGGAGAAAGAAGAAATTTAAATTGAACGACTTTCGCCCCGGGAGGGATATCTGAAACGGTCGGTGACATCCCCTGTCCAGCATCCATATTCATATTATTGTCGGCTTCAGAATCACCGGATGGTGCAGCTTCCGGGCTTGTAGCTATGCTAGTACTGTCTAATTCTGAGCCGGATATCTGACTGCTTGCAACTTGCACTTTATAGTTTCCTACTCCGCATGCCTTGGCAAAAATCTGTTCAAACAAATAGCTCATTTTAGCAGAATCTTGTGTATCAGAATAATGAATGAGTTCTTCAACAAAACCCTCACTCGCGAAGGATTTCTTGAAATTATCTTGGAGGTTCTTGGTTATATTCTTAAGTTGCTTTCCGGTATAGACAATATTTTGTATTTTATTCAGAAAATCTTTATGAGTTGCTCGAATATTAATGTTCAAAATGGAAGAAGATGATGCCGCAACGATCTCTTGATTTACTGTTCTTCCGGATGCAGCATCAATTGCCGCGGTTCCGAGAATGAATATATTATTATCCTCTTCGCTTGCGATGACTTTGATAGTGTATAATTGATCCCCTTGCCCCATTTTTATCCCTCTTTTCTCTATCGGAGTATTGCTTTATATAATTTACAATCTTTATTCTTAAATAATCTTGTCAAAAAGGATTGCAAAATTATCCTTGAGCCTAAGAATCTATAATGAACCTCATTTTTCTAATTACATCACGCTACATTCGGGGATCGAGAGTCGTTGGACTACTTTCCATGAAATCCAGGCTATCTTTCATAGTTATGGCTGTGGGCGTAGCCCTTCTCATAGTGGTTCTCTCCATATTTAATGGATTTCAGAAGCAAGTAAAGGAATCTCTATGGCAGGGTGGACCTCATATTACGGTTGAGAATTCTTTTGATTCCGGAGCAATCTATCAATACGAAAAAATCATAGAGAGGCTAAAAACCGATCCGGAATTAAGGGACAAAATTGTCTCTATTGAGGGCAATATTACCAGTCATGGTCTTTTGCAAAATAGCAATAATTTTATTCCCATCATGATTCGAGCAACTCCCATCCCTTCTGTGGATGATATGTTGGAAAATAAACTTCCGAATTTCCCGAGACTGACTCACTACAATCGAGATTATATCGTGGATGTGAATTCCAAGAAAAATGTTGTGATCGGAAAAGAAATGGCAGGATTGTATCACTTCAATCTTGGCAGAAAGATGACAATGGCAGTTCCGGGTGGTCGTTTTTCTGTAGGCAGAGGTGTTCAGGTCAATGTTCAGGATTTTCAGGTTGTTGGTTACTTTAAGACCGGTTATTACAACTATGATTCTCGGTTCGTATTCATGTCACTTCCCCAAGCTCAGGAGTTTTTCAAATTAAAGGGAGCTGTTAACCAGATTGCGGTCAAGGTGAATGCTCTGGATGATTTAAAAGAAGTGAAGCGTTCTATTTTGAATTCTCTGAATGACAGCGATTTCGACGCTAAGATTCGTGAAGCAAACTCGTTTTCTGTTCGAACTATTGCTGAAGAGCAAGAAAACTTTCTGGCGGCATTGAAGTTGGAGAAGACTATTATTTCTATAATAGTATTTCTCTTCATAGTTCTTGCTGCTCTGGGAATGGTTGCCACAGTTTACAGTCTCGTAAGAGCCAAAAGAAAATCCATTGGTACTTTGAAAGCCTTGGGTCTTCCCTCCAGAGATATACTTTTGATATTTACTCTGAATGCTATGATAGTTGGAATTTTGTCCTCACTTGCCGGTGGAGTTTTTGGAATCTTCATTGCAACCAATTTAGAAATTATCGTTACCGGCTTGGGTGAAGTGATCAATCTGTTCGGTCAATTTATGGATCCCAATTGGAGAACGGTTGAACTGGTTCCCAAGGATATTTATTATTTTGATCATATTCCCGTGGATATAGATATTTCATTTATCTTCATGGTAACATCAGCCGCTACAATTCTTTCGGGAATAGCAGGATATTTTCCCGCTAGATGGGCGGCACTACTCAATCCGGTGGACACAATTAGAAATGACTGATAGCAATTTAGTAGTTAATGTAAAAAACCTGGTAAAATCCTACCAAGTGGTAGATAAAAGCTTTCAAATATTGCAAGGTTTGAATCTGGAAGTTGCCGCCAAAGAAATTGTATCTGTTGAAGGTGCGAGTGGAGTTGGTAAATCAACACTCTTGAATATATTGGGAGCAATGGATAGCTACGATTCAGGGCTTGTTGATGTATGCGGAACGGAATTGGCTACTCTAACCGAAAGACAGAAAGAACTTTTCCGGGGCGAAAAGATTTCCATCATTTTCCAACAGCATATGCTTCTTCCTGATTTTACTGCATTGGAAAATGTTATGATCCCTCTTATGATCGCTAAGCATAGCAAGATCAAGGCTAAAGAAGAAGCGGCTTCCATGCTCGATAAGGTTGGATTGGGTGAGAGATTGGATAGCTTCCCCTCTCAATTGTCAGGTGGAGAAAGTGCCCGAGTCGGTGTTGCGAGGGCATTGGTTGCCGGTAAAGAACTAGTATTAGCCGATGAACCAACAGGAAACTTAGATCGTGAGAATTCACGTATGCTAATGGATCTAATCCGAAATCTACAGCAAGAAATGTCCTTTTCATTGATTTTGGTGACCCACGATATGGAACTCGCTTCCATGGCACATAAAAGAAATAAAATTATATCCGGGGTTCTTCAACCATTTGTCTGAACATTGCTATTTCTGTGGATTGGATTCTTCCGAATTCATAAACCATGGAAAATTCGGTTGTGAATTTTGTCCCGATTTTCTTTCTATGATCCCGGAAGTGGAGTATATACTCCAAAAAACGAATCCTTGGAATAAAAACAAAGACTCCTCTCCTAAGATTAGTCAGAAGATTCCTCGATCTTTTCAATGGGATATGGGAAAGAATGAAACTATTTATTTCTCATCTCGTTACAGAATTGCTAGAAATATTCGAAGATCTTTTTTTATCAATCGCGGATATGATAGAGAAGCTATTTTGGATTTCTTGCATTCCTATTTCCCTCGATTGAAATTGATTCAAAAAAAAGGCTTTGTGGAATACTGGAGTTCCTGGGAGGAAAAGGAGAATTTAAAAATCAACTTTTTGGTAGGAGATGAAGATCAGATTCGTTGGGAGATTTGCTGGCAGGGCGTGTACAACAAGGATATTGTCTTGGAAGTTCCGATTTTTGCCCGAAAAAATCGACTGGTAAGTTTTATCAGCAATCGGCAGCTCTTTTCTTACCATAAAAATTGGGGATTTTTGAATTCTTGTCCGACAAATTGTGGTAGAGGGGATAGATTTTCTCTGATTTTACAGAAAAATTCTCCTCCGGGACTGAATTCTAATTTCCAAGAGGATTGGTTTTTGGAAGGGGACGGAATTCGATTGTCAATACTAGATTTTGAAAAAAAGCAGGAAAAAAGGGGAATTTCTATTAAAAATTTTAATAAAAGAAGAAAATTTTACTTCCAACAATCCTTGCTTCCACTTATATTCAAAGATAGTGGTGAAATGGAAGTGCCAAAGCTTTCGTCTAATATATAAGAGAAGGGAAGAGGTATATGCTGGAATTTACTAAAAGAGCAAAAAGAGTTATCAACGAAATCGCACAGGATGAAGCTAAACGCTTAGGTAGCGATTTTATCGGTCCGGAGCATATTCTGCTGGGTCTCTTGAAAGAAGAAGATTCTGTAGCAATAAAGATTCTCACAAACCTAAACATCAGTTTGAATGAACTTCGAAAAGAAGTTGAAAAGAGAACTCGCGAGGGTTCAGGAGCACTTCTCATGGATGTTTCTCAGGGTCATGATAGATATCAGAAACTGATTGAAATATCCAAAGAAGAAGCCAAGCGTTTGAAACACAATTATGTAGGTACTGAACATATCTTACTTGCCTTATTGAGAGATAACAATAATATCGCGGGGGGGGCATTGTCTTCCTTTAGCGTGAATTACAATGTAATTAAATCAGAAATTCTAAGATTATTGGGTGCCCCTCCTGCTTCTGCTGTAGGTGTTGGTGCCGGACAATCTTCCACAGCCAATCCATCATCCAATCCGGGAAGACCGGAGAAGTCCAAGACACCGATTTTGGATGAGTTCGCAAGAGATCTCACTCAATTGGCACGTGATAAGAAATTGGATCCTGTAATTGGAAGAGCCAAAGAAATAGAAAGAGTGATTCAGATACTTTCCAGAAAGACCAAGAACAATCCGGTGTTAATCGGTGAGTCCGGTGTGGGTAAAACAGCTATTGTAGAAGGTCTTGCTTCTGCAGTGGTTGATAAATTAGTTCCGGATCTTTTGTTCAATAAAAGAGTACTCTCTTTGGATTTGGCGAGTTTGATAGCCGGTACAAAATACCGTGGTGAATTCGAAGAAAGATTGAAAAAGATCATGAAAGAAATCGTAAGCTCTACGAATATCATCATATTCATTGATGAGTTGCATACTTTGATTGGTGCGGGAGCGGCAGAAGGTGCTGTGGATGCGGCAAACATTCTTAAACCTGCACTTGCCAGAGGAGAACTTCAATGTATCGGAGCAACTACACTGACAGAATATAGGAAATATATTGAAAAAGATTCTGCTTTAGAGAGAAGATTTCAAACTGTTAAAGTGGAAGAACCATCAGTAGATGATGCAATTTTAATCCTTGGTGGCTTGAAGAAGGCATACGAAGCCCACCACAAGGTAAGATATTCTCCCAAAGCTTTGGAGCAGGCAGTGAAGATGTCTCATCGTTATATCAATGATAGATTCCTGCCGGATAAAGCAATTGATGTGATCGATGAAGCGGGAGCTAAGGCAAGGCTAGCGAATTGCCAGAGACCCACTGAAATCAAGGAAGTGGAAGAAGAAATCAAGCAGCTTTCCCTCAAGAAAGAAGAATTGGTTCGTTCTCAAGAATATGAAAAAGCTGCATCCATTCGGGATGAAGTAAATCGTAAGAAACAAGAATTGGAAAATAAAATTGCTGAGTGGCAAGAAAAGATGGAAGGCTTCTCCGTTAGCATTGAAGAAGAAGACATTCTTTCCATTGTTTCTTCTTGGACAGGTATTCCTCTAAATAGAATGGAAGAATCCGAAAACCATAAACTTCTTAACATGGAAGATTACCTTAAGAAGAGAGTGATTGGTCAAGATGAAGCCATAGAGAAAATTTCCAAAGCTGTAAGAAGATCAAGAACCGGCTTAAAAAGTGAGAGAAGACCAACAGGATCTTTTATCTTTTTGGGACCGACCGGGGTAGGAAAGACCGAACTCGCTAAGGCACTCGCTGAACAGCTATTTGGAAATGATGATAAAATGTTGCGTGTGGATATGTCCGAATACATGGAGCCTCACTCGGTGAGTCGTCTGATTGGTGCTCCTCCTGGATATGTGGGCTATGATGATGGTGGTCAGCTTACGGAATTCGTAAGAAGAAAGCCATATTCAATCGTTCTTCTCGATGAGATAGAAAAAGCACACCACGATGTGTTCAATATTTTATTGCAGATCATGGAAGAAGGAAATCTCACTGATTCCAAGGGAAGAAAAGTTAATTTTAGGGATACCATTCTTATTATGACTTCCAATATTGCGGCAAATCAGATAACCAAAGGTGGCAGATTGGGTTTTGAGGATTTTGAGTCAGAGAGAGAAAAATACAAAACTCAACAAGCTAGGGACGAATTAAAGAAGCATTTCTCGCCGGAGTTCTTGAACAGAGTGGATGAAGTTGTATATTTCCAACCATTGGAAAAAGAAAACATCGTTCGCATAGTTGATATTATGTTGGTAGACTTCAACAAAAGACTTCGTGAAAGAAAGATTCGTGTGGAGTTGACTCTTGCGGCGAAGGAACATTTTGCCGAAGTAGGTTATGACAAAACCTATGGAGCAAGACCTCTTAGACGTGTATTCCAGCGGGAACTGGAAGATTATCTAGCAACAGAAACTCTTAAGGGTAGTTACGAGAATCCGACTATAATCCATATGGATCATGTGGAAGGAAGCTTTGTTTATCGCAACGAATCTTGGGAAGATATGGAGAAAGATATAGCTTTGGAAAAAGCTTCTTCTAACGATGATTTGGATATGGAATCTGAGAAAGAGGTTGCGTTAGTTTAGGATGACAATTCTTCTTCCTCTATTGGTACTTTTATTTTACTTTTATATGCGTAAGATATGGTTCCAGTTGAGGAAGATCAAAACTCTTGCTTCTATCGAGAGAATTGACTTAGGCTTCATTCAACCGGAATTGATTCTTCCCGAAGTCAAGATCCACTACAAATACTATTTCCAAGGTGGAGTGTATTTTGGAAAAGGTTACATACTCTTAAGTGACTTTTTGGATGATAGAGAATACTACGCTTATTTCAATTCCAATCACATGGTTGTTCTCGAAACAGAGGATGAGGTAATCGTCTCCGACGAGCATATTGAATCATATTTAATTGGATGCTATCCATCTGCTTTTGTTTACATTGACCCTATTGAGCCATATAACTCTTATTTAGAAGGCTTAAACAAAACATCAAGTATTGGTGTTCCTTCTTGAACCCGGAAATCATAAATTTGGAAGATTATAAATGAATTACAAAAGAATAGTTTTACTATTACTAATTTCTCCCTCCTTACTGCTTGCAGAGGAAGGATACGACAAGGCAGTAAGTCGATACAAAGCAGGTGATTACAAGGCTGTGATTGAAGAAGTAAGAATACTTCATGATGCCGGAGGCAATAGCTATGAGACGCATGCAATATGTGGTTTCGCGTATGCTAAGCTGGATAATTTTGAGTCGGCATCAGCACATTTTTTTCAAGCTATAAAACTTAAGCCGGAGTATGTCAGAATCCGTGCAGACCTGATTCGATTGTATATAAACCACAATCGAACCAAGGGTGCTTTGGAACTGGCAACCACAACCTTGGAAAAATTTCCCGAAGATACGGAAGTTCAATTCCTATATGCCAATGTTTTATTTCTTCGTGGGAAACCTAAGACAGCCTTGTCGCGAGTGGAAAGATTGAAATCTGTGATCCAAGATGACCCTGAGATTATGAATTTAGAAGGTAAGATATACTATAGTCTAGGCAATTATGATAAAGCAGATGTAAGTCTGAAATGGGCATCGGCATTGGATAAAAACTCTGCCTCCATTTGGAATAACCTTGCCTTGGTTCAAGAAAAATTATATTTAACCCACCTTAGTTCCGGTAAGAAATCAATGGCGAATGATTATCTTAAAGAAGCAAAAGATAGCATTCAGAAAGCAATTTCATTGGATGCAAAAGAAAACTCGATCTCAACAAATGCTGAAAGAATTCTCTCCTACTCCAATTCCTAAGACTGTTTCTGTTCATACGCTAGGTTGCCGTCTCAATTTTTTTGAGACGGATGGTATGGTATCTGTTCTCAAGTCAAATGGATATAGAATCGCCGAAACCAACGAAGCTCCCGGTCATATTATTGTGAATACCTGTACGGTAACAAGCCGAGCCGATGTAAAGAACCGAAATATCATACGTTCTGCAATCAAGAAATACCCCGGTGCTAGAGTCTGGGTGACAGGTTGTTATGCTCAAACTGATCGTGAGATATTGGAGAATATACCCGGAGTTGCCGGTGTATTGGGCAATGATGAAAAATCAAGTCTCCCATACCGAATCATGGCGAATGAAGCGAACGCTGAAAATGCAGAAATTGCAGGAAACATTCAGAAGGTAAAATCCATGAGCCTCAACCGTTTTGCCTACTCCGATGTTCTTCCGGAGGGACATACACGAGCTTATCTGAAGATACAGGATGGCTGCAACCGGAAGTGTTCCTATTGCAAGATTCCACAGGCTAGGGGACTCGGTGTGAGTCGTGAATACACGGATGTCTTGGATCAGGTCAAATTTTTACAAGATTCCGGTATCGGCGAAATTGTGTTAACAGGAGTTAATCTTGGCTGGTATCGCAACAACGAGAATCAGAAATCCTTCATTCCTCTGCTGGAAGATATTTTGAATGCATTGGATTATAGCAGATTAAGGCTTTCTTCAATTGAACCTCCGGATGTGGGCAATGATTTGGCGGATATGCTGTCGCACCCAAGATTTTGCAATTTTGTACATGTTCCAATACAATCCGGTTCACGTAAAATACTGAAAGACATGAAGAGGACTTACAATCCCGAATCTTTTAGAAAAAGAATTGAATTGGTTAAATCAAAAAATCCTGAAATTTTTCTTGGCACCGATGTGATTGCTGGATTTCCCGGTGAGGAAGAATCGGAATTTAATGAAACTATAGATCTTTTAAGGGAATTAGAATTTCATAGAGTTCATGCATTTCCATATAGCGTTAGGGCTAAAACTTCAGCAGAAGAAATGGGAGATAGCATTCCTAAGGAAATTAAAAAGCAAAGAGTTCTTAAGTTAATGGACTTCTCAAAGTCACGAACTGAGAGCTATATAGAATCACAGCGTGGTAAGGTTTTGGAAGCTATACTAGAGTCGGATAATCAATTGATCACAGACAACTATATTAGAGGTAGATTGAGAGAAGAAGATAGAAATAGTCTTCTCAATCCGGGTCAATTCTTGGATGTTATCGTTGAAAAAATCCTAATAGAAAAAGAAAATCCTATAGCATTATTTAAACTTATAGATTCCTAAGAACCTATTCCATATAAATATCTCTGGAGCTTAAGGGTTATGGGACAATTTCTTAATACATAAATAGAAAATTAAATATGGCTAGGTTTTTTAATCTAAAATCCAAGCAAAAAGGTTCGACTTGTTTAGTCGAACCTCCAATTTTTATGAACGGACGATCAGTCTGTTTCTATTTCTTGCCTTTTTTAGCGGCTTTTCTTGCTGCACTCTTCTCTTTATTCTTTTGATCGATAAGAGATCTGTGGTGATCACATAGTCTGTATAGTTTACCTGTAGCAGGATTTTTTCTGGTTACTTTAGTTCCACATACGATGCAAAGACCATTGTCTCTTCTTCTTTTGTAAAGTTGTTGTACTCTTTCTGCACCGGATGCTTTATATTTACTTACTTGGATTCTATATCCTTTGAATAGATAGTTTCCAATCGCTGTTTCAGGATCTTTTTTAAGATCTGTAGCTATTTTATCAATTTGGTTTGGGCTTACTTTTATTGGTTCCATTTCGAACTTCCTGTTTTTTTTTACATCCTAACATCCAATATAATTTTGTCAATATATTTCCCAAAAAAATAGCAGATTTCTTAAAAAAGTTAGCTTATGCGAATTGCTTTAGGAAAAGTAGGGCAAGACTGTACACAAAGTCCGCAACCTGTGCAAGATTTTGCGAAGTTAGGTTTATTTTTACGAAAAAATACTGTTTTTTCAATCGGACAGGCTTCTTGACAAGCGTTACAGGTCATTTCTTCAGTATGATGATTGATACAATAATCGAAAATGCCCTTAGCTTGTCCAAGTTTAGGTTTTTCATTGATTTTAAGGGGTTTTAATGCTCCAAAATTGCATGAATTGATACAAGGCCAGTCCTCACACATCATACAGGCATTAGAATTTGTATCTAAATGTGGGATATTTTTGCCTAGTTTATCATTGTATACCGGAAAAATCGCTGTATAAGGGCAGTTGAAAACACAATCTCCACATCCAGTGCATTTTTTTAGAAATTTTTCTTCGGGATTTACGGAACCAGGAGGAAACGGCAGTTTGGAATGCTTAAAATTCGCTTTTTCGTTGCTAGTATGAGTATTTTTTAGTTCATCGGAAGAAGATTCAGCTGTAACTTTGTATTTCGAGGATTCAGGTGCTAGTTTATCTTCTGTAACAAGCTCTGGATTTGTATATTCTTTGAAGATTTCAATTGCTTCTTCCCCTTTTTCTATAGAAATATCGATTGATTTTGTGAGAATTTTTCGAAATAGATCCCTACGTTTCATTCTGAGATTCTTTCAATTGAGGCGCCCAATGATCTCAAGCGTTCATCAATACGTTCAAAACCCCTGTCAACCTGTATAATATTATGAATTTCACTCTCTCCCTGAGCACAAAGCGCCGCTAGAATCATTGCCATACCGGCACGAATATCCGGGCTTGCTACTCTGGATCCGTATAATTTCGACGGTCCAATCACTATGGCTCTATGTGGGTCGCAAAGGATGATCTGAGCACCCATGGCTATGATATTATCTACGAAAAATAACCTGGATTCGAATAATTTCTCATGAATAAGAACTGTCCCTTTGCATTGAGTTGCTGTCACAAGGGCAACAGAGGTCATGTCGGCAGGAAAACCAGGCCAGGGAGAGTCATCAATTTTCGGAGTAGCACCGTGGTAATCAGGGTGTATTTCCATCTTTTGACCTGATGGAACAAGAATTCCACCCTCATGGGGGCGGATTTCTATTCCAAGACGCGAATAAACCATTCGAATCATCCGAATATCATCCAAATTCACATCTTCTATAAACAATTCCCCTTTCGTAAGTGCTGCCAATGATATGAAAGATCCTATTTCTAAATAATCACTTCCTATACGATGTTCAATACTTGCATTCTTGGGAGATTGCAGTGAGCCAACTCCCTCTATTTCGAGAATATTGGAGCCAATTCCTTGGATTTTGGCTCCGGCATTGGTCAAAAAGCGACAAAGTCCTTGCACATGCGGTTCCGATGCAGCATTTCGGATGATGGTTTTCCCCTCGGCAAAACATGCCGCCATCAGTGCGTTTTCTGTTGCCGTCACTGAAGCTTCATCCAAAAGAATATCCTTTCCTACCAAGCGGTCTGTAGTTATTTCATATCCATCGGGAAAAATTTCTATATGTGCACCAAGTGCTTCCAAAGCCAATAAATGAGTGTCAATTCTTCTTCTACCAATTTTGTCTCCACCAGGTCTAGGAAGGAAAACGCGTCCTGTCTTTGCTAATATGGGTCCGGCAAGGGTGACGGCACCTCTAAGCTTAGAACATAGTTCAGTTGGTAGATCAGATTGAAGATTGCCGGTATTCTTAAAGGAGAATACACCACGTTCTAATTGAGTTACCTCGATTCCCAAGTGACTCAGAACTTCAATTAAGTTTAGAACATCCGCAATCATAGGAACATTTCGAAGAATAGTTTCTCCATGAACCATACAAACTGCACCCAAAAGAGGGAGAGCTTCATTTTTATTGCCTTGAGGAGTGATAGTCCCCGAAACGGGGTTCTTGCCTTTTATACGAAAAAAAGAATCAGCCACACTTACAATAAAATGATTGCTACTGGCATTGGCAAGTCTTAAAATGAATCATAACAAGAGAGCTTCGAGGTTGGAATGATTTTAGCTGATATTTTAATATGGCCTTCGGTTGGAGAGGGAGACATCGCGTGGTTAATCGTTTTTATTTTATTTATGGGGATTACTTTCTACGTAATAAATAGTTTATTCAGAAAACAAAAAATGAGAACTGATAGTAGAGGATTCGCTTATTCTGAGATAATCGGAAAAAACTTTTCTCCGGATGAATCCAAGATCCTCAAGAAATTTATTGACAGTCTTCCCAATCAATCAAAAGAAATTCTCTCGCAAACCAAGGATTGGAAGGTTCTTAGAAAGTCCCTTTTTAATTACTTATTGGAAGCACCCAATATTACTCCGGAGCTTGCGGTTCGGATTTACGATCGATTGTATTTGGGAAAAACGGTAAATCATAGCTTTCATGTTCAAGATTTAAATGTTGGGGAGATAGCCGCTTTGATAACTCCGACAGGAGAAGAATTAACTCGAATAGTAAAAAATACTACCGAAGATCTTTTGCTTTCTTCTCCCAAGAGTTTAATCGGGGACGGGAAAAAAAATATAGAAGCAAAGGTTTATGTTTTTCGACCCAAGCAGGGTGGTTATTTCATTCCCGGTATCATTGTTGGCGCCATTAACCATGCGATTCTTTTTCATATAAATGGTAAACCGGAACATGCAGGTCATGCTCATTTAATGATACAGGAAAAGTTCCAAATTGAAATTAATAACTGGCCACTCATAGAAAATGATGAGTTGGAAGATAGTGTCTTCTTAAAAATAACTCAAAACGAAGAGAGTGAAATTCAGGATGATTTAAAATTATTGGAATCCGAAATCCGCAAACGATTTCAAATAGGTCCCAAGAAAATTGAAAAACTTCCCGATTCGGCAATTAGTGAAAAAGAAAAGCTGGAGCAAAATTTAAAAAAGAATCAAAATATCAATTTTTTCTGTCTATCCTTGAAATTATCGGATAGAGGGTTGTTATTCGAACTTCCACAAGACTTAGAATCTAATTTTTGGAAAAAATCCGATCTATGGGAAGCTAAATTTCAGATGCCGGGAGGAAGATATGTTGTTAGCAAGGGAAAAATATTTCCATCAACCGGAAGCGATACTCGATTTATATTCAAATTTGTTGATATGGATGAATCGGAACGAGTACAAATATACGAAGATATAAAAAAAATCGGCGGGGAAAGAGAGATTTTAAAATGAATAGGTTGTTTCAATTGCAGGAAGCGATAGATGAATCTACGAATCGAGAGGTTCTTTGCAGATAAAAGGGAAGGGCGAGATGTTCATATATTTTATCAATGGAAGAAAAGATTAGATTGTCAGTTTTTCCTTAATTTAAGGCAATGGTACTATGGCATTGAATTGTGGTATTGTAGGACTTCCCAATGTGGGGAAGTCAACTCTTTTTAACGCTCTCACGAAAGCGGGAGCTCAAATGGCGAATTATCCTTTTTGCACTATTGAACCCAACACCGGAATAGTAGAAGTTCCGGATCGAAGGTTGGATCGCTTAGCAGAAATTTATAATCCAAAAAAAATCATTCCAACTACGATGGAGTATGTTGATATCGCAGGTCTCGTTAAGGGTGCATCCAAAGGCGAAGGTCTAGGCAATCAGTTTTTATCCCATATTAGAGAAGTAGATGCAATCTGCCATGTAGTTAGAGCATTTGAAGATGAAAATATTACCCATGTTCACAATAAGGTTGACCCTGTGGAAGATGCAGAAGTTGTAAATTATGAACTGATACTAGCTGATTTAGACAGTTTGGAAAAACAGCAGTTGAGAATTGCAAAATCGGCAAAAACAGGCAACAAAGAAGCGATTGAAATCAATGCTGTGATGAATAAAATCATTGATGTTCTAAAAGCAGGTAAGCGTGCTCGTTCAATTGAACTCAATGCAGAAGAGCAAAAGATAGCCCAAAGTTTTAATTTGATAACTATCAAGCCAATGCTATATATAGCCAATGTTTTTGATAAGGATTTGGAATCCAAGAAAAACGTTCATTTGTCAAGAATACAAGAAATGGCGGATCGAGAATATGCCAAAATGGTTGTTCTCTGTGGGAAATTCGAA
>JAFIGA010000281.1 GCA_020831715.1 Leptospira sp.
AGCCCGAGAAGATTTATATAGGATCTACCGAATACTTCATTATAAGTAAAATCTGCATTGGTATCATTTACAGCCGGGATGTAGTTATATGTTTTATAAAATTGAGCAACAAGAAAATGAGAATCCTCATCAGGATGTGAATTAAAAGATGATTTTAATGACACTTTAAGAACAAGCAGTAAAGAAATTAAAAAGATAACTATAGGTATATATTTTTTCATAATCATAAATTTTTATTAACTATAATAGTCGAAAAGATCATATTTTATAATATCTCCTATACCAATTGACGAAGTCACTTAATCCATCTTCGATATTTGTCTTTGGTTCAAAACCGACATCATCCTTTAGGTCATCAATATCAGCATAGGTCATGGGAACATCACCGGGTTGCATACCCATATTTATCTTATCGGCTGATAAACCTAATTTGTCTTCCAATATTTCGATGAATCGCCTCAATTCAATCGGTTTATTATTTCCAATATTGTAAATCTTATAAGGAGGGACTTTTTCCGATTCACCATTTGTATCTAAATTATATTGCTTAGGAGGTGAATTCATTACTCTACTGATTCCATCCACAATATCATCGATATAAGTAAAGTCTCTTTTCATATTGCCATGATTGAATACTTGGATGGGCTTTCCTTCCAATATATTTTTGGTAAAAGAAAAATAAGCCATATCCGGTCTACCCCATGGACCATAAACTGTAAAAAAGCGTAAACCGGTAGTGGGTATTCCAAATAAATGCGAGTAAGTATGAGCCATTAGCTCATTGGATTTTTTGGTAGCAGCATACAAACTGATGGGATTGTCCACATTGTCAGTTGTAGAAAAAGGAATCTTTTTATTGTTTCCATAGACTGAACTCGATGAAGCATATATTAAATGTTTAACAGGATAAGTACGACATGCTTCCAGTATATTTACAAAACCTTGAATGTTACTATCTATATAAGCCTGAGGATTTTCTATGGAATAGCGAACACCTGCCTGAGCGGCTAAATTTACAACAATATCAAATTCATGTTCTCTGAAAAGAGAGAACAAAGAGTCTCTGTCTTCAAGCTTTATTCGAGAGAATGAGAAATGTGGAAACTCGTTACTTTTCAGTAACCGATTGAAAGATATGTCCCCATTTATAGGAATATTCAAATCTTTTAAGCGGGATATTTTTAGGTTAGGGTCGTAGTAGTCATTGATCGAATCAATACCTATTACTATATATTCATTGTCACACAATAGTAATTTAGCTAGATGATAACCGATAAAACCCGCACAACCTGTAATTAAAATCTTCATTATCTATCCTTGTGCTTCCTTTAAGATATTTACATAGTCTTCAGTCACCTTCAACCAACTGAAATTCTCTTGAACTCTTTTTCTACCGGCATTACCCATTTTTTCCCTTTTTTCAAACGAGCCTGCCAACTCCAGAATGGATTTAAGAAGTTCTTGATTTGAATCTAATGAAAATAATCTCCCCGTGACTCCATCAACAACCAAATCATTGTTTCCGAAAATATCACTTGCTATAACGGGTAAACCGGATGCCATAGCCTCCATTACTGTATTGGGCATGCCCTCATAAAGAGAAGGATTGATAAATACATCTGCTGATTTATAAATATGAGCTAAAGATTTTTTATCCTGCCAATCTACCCAATCAACTTGTCCTTGGATTTTTAAATCATCTATTAACTGAAAAATACTTTCTTTTAGGGGTCCGTTTCCGACCAAGAGAATGCGAAGATTTCTCATAACATCCGATGTTTTTGCAAATTCCCGAATCAAAGTTGTCAAATTTTTCTGAGCTTGAAACCTGCCTACAAATAAGAGCAAGATTTCCGGATTTTTATTCAGAGAGTATTTCTTGGTTTCAAAAAAATTGCAATCAACTCCGTTAGGGATAACATGAACGGGGAATGGATCTATTTTTTCTGAAAGACTTGCCAAACCTTTAGAGTTTGCTATAATTCTGCAACTATTTCTAAAGATAATTTTTCGTAAGGGATATAGCATTTTATGTATTTTGTCGAGTTTTGGTTCTGTTCCGGGAACATCTCCTCCCCTCAAAGAAACAATATAGGGAATTCCATACTTTCTTTTTAAATACCAAGAAATGGGGCCACAGGGAATTGTAAAAAAGGCAATTGATTTGTCTATTTTTTCCTGTTTGGTAATTTTTCTAATTCTAATTAAACAAGATATTAGGAAATACATCATCTGCAATATACCGGAATGGTCTTGGTATTTCCTTCCGGCGGGAATTCTGTAAACGATTATTCCGTCTTCAGTCGAACGGCCTTTCCATTCTTTATATGCAGAAGTTACTACAATAGGCGTATGCCCAAGTTCTACGATAGATTTCGCCATATTAAAAGTTGCGTTGGAAGCACCGGCTCCTATAGGCGGATATTCATAGTTTATTAGTAAGATATTCATAAATATTTGTTAAGGACTTTAGATTATTTACTTTCCTTTTTAAAATTCCATAAAAAACCAACAAATACACCGGTCAATTGTAATGCTAGAATTAAAAAAGAAAGTGCAATAGCTTTTTCAGGATCAACGGAAAATATCCCTAATAGTCCAACCATGCTTCCCTCCCGAATTCCAAGACCAGCATATGTTATTGGTAAAAATAATGCGAGCGAGATAAGACCAAAAATCCAAAACCAATCAAATAAAGATACAGATATTCCGAGTTCCAAACCAACATAGTAATTGATATAAACTGCCAAAAATTGAAATAAAACTCCTAAGCTTAAATTACCCAAAAATTTAATTTTTTGACTTTGTATTAAAACCCAGTGATCTAAAATCTTAAGTATCTTGACGGATTTATTGGAAAAAAAAGGAATTTCCTTCCCAGATATCCAAGTAAAGAATCCAAATATTTGATGAATAAATA
>JAFIGA010000282.1 GCA_020831715.1 Leptospira sp.
CTTGGGAGGCTGTGAGAGCTGTTGTGTTGTAGATTCGCAGTTCGTCTAGCCTTCCTATTAGTGGGGTCCAGAATCCAATGCTGAGAATTTCTAAAAGCTCGCTTCCGGGATTTAGCGGACCCGGATCTGCCGCGGATGAAATGGACTGGCTCCCCAGAAATTCTCCGTCAAGATAGAAGGTTACAGTTCCGGCATTTGCAACATAAGCAATGTGAGCCCATCTGTTCAGAACGGGTTCTGAAATAGTATTGGATATAGAAGTTGCCCAACCTCCACAAGTATTGGAATCTCTGGCAAGTCTCAACTCATCGTCAGAGAAGCCGACAGCGATTTGGGCCGTGCAAGTTCCGATAGAATTTTTTCTTAATAGTGTGAATTGCCCACCCTCATTGAAAACCCACGCACTAGCGGAAAAAGTTGAATTCCAATTCCAAGCAGGGGGCAAATTAACTGTTACCCTGTTGTTATTATTTCCATCTCCAATGATTGCAGAGTTGGGCTGTTCTTTTCTATCCTGACCATAAGTTAGAGTGCCTACTTGAGTTCCGTTGTTTCCATTGCCACTGGTGTCTATTAAGTCCCCATCAAATTTATAATGAAGAGTCAGTCCGGAATCCAGGGAGACTCCTTCACCTTGGAGTATTAATGTAAAGTTTGGTGATATACCGGAATTGGATTCAATTATCAAATTTGCGGTTTGATTTTCTCCGGCACTTGGGGTATAACGAATAATAAGCTGTGAGGAATCATTTGTCGCAATAGTACTTGAACCTGATATTTCATCGAGAGTGAATGCATCGGCATTGGCACCTATAAAGGAAGTTCCATTGATAATTAAATCATCTTCCCCTCTATTAAATACAACCAATTGTAGTATTTTGAAGGTTCCGGAAGTGCCGAAGCCAACTTTCCCAAAGTTGATAGTTTCGTTTTCAGCCAAAATTTCATCTGAAATATTTCGGACTTCAATAGTGGGAGGATCAGTTGGGTCCGGTTCAGGATCAGGGTCCTCAGAATCTTCTGATTCTTCTGTGGATTCCTCTGTTTCGTTTTCTTCTTGAGTGGAATTTTCTGTTGAATTCGATTGGGAATTCATTTTAAGAAATGACAATACCATGGATATATCCAAGGGTGTTCTGTCTAGATTGGGAAAGCAGGACAGAAAAAGGATTATGATAAAAGTAAGAATCCACTTCATTTTCTTAATTGTTTTAACAAATGTAAAATATTTCGAATTTAAGTCAATTTATTTAAAGGGAACATCCTAATAATCCAATATGTCTAAAAAATGAGGGTCTTCTATGAAAAAACAGAACCTTATGCGACTCATTTTAATCTTTTATGTAAATGGTATCCTGTTCTGTTCTCCACAGGAAACGAACCGGGATAGAAATCGACTTATACAAACAGGTGCTCTCCTTTATCTTATTGAGAGATCATATTCCAATCCACCTCTAGATTCATCAGAGTGCAGTCAGTGGTCTAGAACCAATCGAGAATTTAACAATCGATATGAAGGTTTTTTAAGTGATAAAAAAGAATACAAGAATCTAATTTTAGGGGATTCCACGATGGATATATCGGGTCGATATCCAGAGTTCTTGAAGCCAAATCTTACTCAAAATCTCGCTGTTGGAGGGAATAATCTCTGCGATATCAATCGGCAAATGTTTGCCATAAATACCACAAATCCTGAAAACATCCTCCTCTCCACCTCTGGGGGAATAGATATTCTTCAAGATCTCAGCTTAGAGAACCGGATTCGTTCCATGGAGTTACTCATGGAAAAAATTAAAGATAGATTTACCGATGCCAACATCTCTGTGGTTGCTGTTCATCCGACCCAGATAGATCTAGTCAATAATCAAAGATCGGTTCACAATCAAGCAATGAGAGAAGTTGCCGAATCTAGTTGGGAAAGTTTTCAATTGTGTTGGATTGATCCACTGCCATTATTTGGTGAAGGAGATTTGAATTCTACTGACTCTGCTCCAAATGAGAATATGATTCAATTTCCCAACGGGGAGATAGATCCAGTACATTACAACAGAGATATAAGTTTTGCATTGAAGACTAAGTTGGAAGAAAATTGCAATCTATATCTTTAGTCATTCTCCAAAACCAACTTCGTCTCAGAGATAATCCCTTGTTTAACCTTGCGTGCAGTTATGATGAACCCATCCTCCCGGTATGGTTAATTGCCGATTGGGAGGAGAAACATGAAAATATTTCTTATTTTCGGTTAGGTGGTTATCGAGCAAAATATCTGTTAAGTGTATAGATTGTAATGGTCTCTTCAGGGAAGAAGATATTGAAGGTAGATGGAATGCAATGCCGCAGGTTTTTACAGAATTCCGTAAAAAATTAGAATGGAATCGAGACTTCCCTGTAAGACAGGATATAAAACATACTATTCCAACTAAATTATATCAAATGGGATGGGTGAACTGGGAACTGGATTCTTGTATCGAATTGGAATCAAAGTTTAAGGATTATGTCGAGAATCGGGGATCCATCTCGCTTGAGATTAAGGCTAAAATATCGAAGGGATATTTGGAGTTTAAGGGTGGAGAGAAAGAAGCTTGGAATCGATTGCAGGAATATTTCTGGGATAAAAATCTCCTGAGAATCTATAAAGAAACTAGAAATGGAATGATAGGGTGGGACTATTCATCCAAATTTTCCCCCTGGCTTGCAAATGGATGCATATCTCCTGTTACAGTATACAATGAGATTCTTCGGTATGAAGAGGAAAGGGAATCAAATGATTCCACCTATTGGATGAAATTTGAACTTTTATGGAGAGAATTCTTTCGTTGGATACTGCGAAGGCATGGAAAAAAAGTATTCAACTATTCAGGAATTCGTAGGCAAACACCTAATGGGTTGGAACAGAATTGGGAAAAATTTGAATTATGGAGAAATGGAGAGACAGGAAATGATTTTGTAGATGCCAATATGCGTGAACTTCTCTATATAGGTTTTATGTCTAATCGAGGTAGACAAAATGTAGCTAGCTACTTGGTTCATAGATTGAATGTTGATTGGAGATTGGGAGCAGAGTGGTTTGAATCCCAACTAATTGATTACGATGTTTCTAGCAATTGGGGCAATTGGAATTATCTTGCCGGAGTGGGAAACGATCCAAGGAATAGGATATTTAATATGGAAAAACAAGCCCAAGACTACGATCCCAATGAGGAGTATCGAAAACTTTGGATCTGAACTTATTTATTTTCCAAAACATAAGTTTATTTGCAAGATTTTCGTTCTTAATGCGAATAGAACAATCGTCTAATAAGTAAGAAGGAAATTATGCATTCAACAATTATAGGATTACTCGAATATTGCAAGACCAATAAAGATGTTCCATTTCTTAAAGAAATGACAGAAAATTACGAAGGTTTAAGCGAGCGCAATATCAAAGAATTGAATTATTTTTCAAAAATGAAATTAAAAGGAATTCAAGATCTTGCAAAAACTTTGGAAGATGCCGAAACCGAGGAAATAGAAAGCAGTATATCTGGTCTATGGTTTGAATTTCGTTCCGAGTGGATTCGCCATAATGCGGTAAATAATTATAATATGGTTATGAAAGGGGATGCAGATCCTCTTAGTGTAGTTCAATCAGCAGTTTTATCCCACTTGATTGGAGGAATTGAAACCTGGATCCCGGAGGATAAACTGAAAAAAATGATGGAAATCATGGTTTCTGTTCAGTATGATACATGATCTTTTGATCAAATATATATGAAGATCGCCATCACCGGTGCCAGCGGATTTGTCGGGCAAAAATTACTCGAAAAGCTATCGGATACAAAGCATTCTCTGATTGCCTTATCTCGATCCCCTATTAAAAATTTGCCAAATAATGCAGAATGGCGACCCTGCGAATTATTCAGCTCCCAGTCGACAATGGAGGCATTAAAAGGAGCTGATGTTGTTTTTTATTTAGTGCACTCTATGCTTCCTTCCTCCAGACTTTTTCAAGGTGAGTTTAGAGATACGGATTTGTTGATTGCGGATAATCTTTCTCGTTCTTGCAAAGAAAACAAAGTTAAACAAATCATTTATCTAGGAGGAGTTGTTCCCGAGGGTCGCATTAGTGAACATCTTGAGAGTAGAATGGAAGTCGAGGGTGTTCTTCAGGCAACGGGAATTCCCGTTACTGTTTTTCGTTCGGGAATGATAGTTGGAGGAGGTGGCTCTTCATTTGAAATCCTAAAATCATTGGTGGTTAATCTTCCGGTGATGATTCTGCCTAAGTGGACTAAATCCCAAACACAAGCTATTCATATAGAAGATGTTAGCTCTGTATTGGTTGATTCCATTAATAATAAACCGTATTTAAATAAGACCTTTGATTTAGTGAATGGAGAAAAACTCACATACCAGGGTTTAATGGAATTGACAGCCAAGGGTTTTAAATTAAAAAGATATTTCATTCCGGTGGCTATTAAATCTGCAGGTTTCAGTAAGCTTTGGGTAACATTTTTTGGAAAGTCTCACTATAACCTAGTTTCACCACTCATAGATAGTTTGCTATGTGATCTTCCCCATAAAGAGCCAAATCCAATATTTTCCAAGTTAATTCGGTTTAAATCATATCTATCCATGGTAGAGGATAATTTTAATTTAGAAGGTTTAAAAGTCCAGTCTCGTCCCAAAAGAAAAGTGATACATAAAAAAAGTGTAAGATCAATCCAGAGACTTACTAAATTGGAGCATAAAAATTCAGATTGGATAGCCAAAGAATATATGACTTGGCTCACCAAAAAGTTTCGGTCTCTAATCAGAGTAGTCATTCAAGAAGAAACAGGTTTCGTTGAGTTTAGATTTTTTTTAATACCAAAACCAATATTGATTCTGCAGTATATAGCAGGAGATTTTGATGAGGATCGTCAGAAGTTTCATATTGTGGGAGGTCTTCTTTCCAAGACAAAGGATACAGGTTGGCTTGAGTTCAGGCAAGTACAAAATAAAAAATATACACTAACAGCTATTCATGAATTTGTTCCTTCGTTGCCTTGGTATATTTATGTAAACACGCAGGCTATAGTTCACAAAAAAGTGATGGAATCATTTGGAAGACATCTAAACAAATTTAGGTAGATTAAAAAGAATATGATTGATTTATTTGATAAATTATGGGTATTTCAAATAATTCTTATAGATATAATCCTTCAATTATAAATAAATTATTACATTTATCATCTTTAATTATTTTTTTTTCTGGGAATAATCTGGATATTTAATACGGATCTATCCATGACTTGGGATGGGCCGGGTCACTGGGTTCAACTCGCTATTTTTTCCGATATGGGAAAGGAATTTTTAGGTGAAAAGTACGTTCTTGATTGGTTTGGGGGATATCCGGCTTTTCGTTATTATCCCGGTTTTTATTATTTTCTTGGATCAATTCCTATATGGTTGGGTGTAAGTATTGATACTTCTTTTTCATTTATTACTGTTTTTTCAGTAATTTTATTGGTTGGAGGATTGTTATTTTGGAGTAAATTTTATTTTCCTCAGAAATCTTATTTGGTTTGGTCCGTATTGTTTTTATATGCCGGATTTTTGGGAACCTTTAAAATGGGTGTTGGCATTACAGGTATTTTAGGAGGGAATTATCCTCATTTATTAGGAGTAGCTTTTAGCTTTTGGACATTAGGATACCTTATAAGAAAGAAATACAATATTTCAGCATTCTTTTTATCTGCATTGGCTTTTACCCATTACATGGGTTTTTTATTCACATTAATTATAGTAATTTTTTATTTCTTTATCCGTAAGAAAAAATTTAAATTTTTGATTTTTACCATACCGCTTTTTCTTTCTATTATTTCATTTTACGGCATTATTTTTTATCCTCATGAGTCTTCTGCAGAAGTTCAATTTGCTTACTTTCCTTTGCTGGAAACAATTTTAGGAGGATTTCAACAAGAAAGTTTTTTTGAGAAGCTATATTTTCATTCATGGCAATTGATTCCATTAGGTGGCTTTTTAGGTATCTTTTCAATTTTGTATATTCGGAAAAAGAATCTCATAGTCTTGCTTCCTTTATTTTTATCTTTGGTTCTTTTCCTTTTTTTTATACAAGATATTTCAGTCGGACGAATGTTTCCGGAAATCAAAGTTCATTTATATCGAAGTTGGGATCTTTTCTACGCTACTTTTTGCCTATTGGGAGTGATTGGTTTAGGACAGATCTTTAGAAAATTTACAATTGTAATCCTTATCCTTTCTGCCGTTTTTTTTATCTTCTCTATGCAACGAATTTATGAAATAAAAGATATATACTCTAACAAAATGGATAAATTTGATTTAAACATTGAAAATGTAAATAATAAGTTATTTGTTGAAACATCTGCTTCCGGTCATTGGTATCTTCGTCCTCATTCATCATTGAAGCTTTTAAAGCTCAAAGACATAAAATCCGAAAATGGACTTATGGTAGAATCCAGTTGGACACCATATGTTCATAGAATATATCTACCATTAGAACAAGAAAATGATTTCCAGTGGGGATTTACAAGTCCTAGAATTCGCGAGGATTTACCCCCGATTTCAATAAATCTCGTCTTGGATTATTTAAAACTAAGGGGTATTGAAGAAATAATTTCCAAAACAAGTTCATTTGAAAGAAATTTCCAACCAATACTAAATCTATTGTCTGAAAATAAAAAATCAAATCAAAATTGGATACCGATAGCTATTCCGAAAAGGCAAAATAATCAATTATTTGACAATACTAATGTGACAGATTTTTTCCACAAGAGCTATAAATATCTAGTTCAGATCCAAGAAGGAGAATGTGAAGAATCTTTATTTTCAATCTGTTCGAAGGATAAAAAATATCATTCTAAATCTTATATACTATTAGATACGGACTATTGGGAGCCAATTATGAATGCGAACTGCGAGTGGCAAAATATCCCTATAAGTTATTATCCTAATCTTTCCACTTCATTTTTGGATTCTAAAGAACCATATTATAGAACTCATGCCAACACGATCTTCGGATGTGTTAATGGAAAAATCGATCTGAAAGAGGTTGCTCTTTCACCTTGGGTGGGTTATTTAAAATTCCTTATTTATATTGGATTATTTTTTGGTTTGGTTGCTATTTTTGCTATCTCTCTGATAAACAAGATATCTTTCATTGGAAAATAATTGTTTCCAATCGGAATCTAATTCCAGGGAAGAAATTATGTGCATAAAACGAGGAGAAAATCTGACTACCAAATATTCATAACCTAAATAAATTGGAATACTACCGGAATTTATATTGTGATCTTCCCAAAATTTACGAATCATCAAATATCGTTGTTTATGAAATTCATTTGCATATAACGGATTCATACCAAAAGGAAAGATTCCTTTGCGGCAATATTTTGAAAATTCGGGAAAATCGTCCCAGTGAAGAAATATTGTTAATTTCTCTCCAGAGCGATCACATAACATTTCTGCCGTTTGTATTCTAGTAAATTCATTTCTTTGTCTATAATAAGTAAGATCGAAAGAGAAAAGATTCCACTGGAAGAAAAGAATAATCCCCAAGTAAACAATTTTTCTTCTGTCAACAATAATAGATTCATTTATTTCATGAAATCTATATGAGGTTAGTATGGACAATAATCCCATAGGAACCGTCCACTCTATTGCTTTGGTTGTATTCCAAGTGAATATTAATCCTAGTATAAATAGTAAATGATAGGTAATTAATTGGCGAGAATATAAATAAATTGAAATCGGAATCAATAAATAAAATGTCTTTATCCATAAGATATATCCCGGGGCATCCCATTCAGAAATATTTTCGACTTCCGGCGGAGGAAAAATTTGCAACCACCATTCGATTCTAAAAAATGAATAGGCATAATAAGATTGTGGTAAAAATAATATACCTATGAAAATTCCAATGAAAGAGGCAAAAAATAATTTACCATTATGATTAAATATGGAATTTTCTCGAAAAGAGATTTCAATGTATCTAAACAAAGAAATCAAAATTATTATGGGAAATAGCGGATAAACCCATACACTTAGGAATGAAAATATTCCCACAGGAAAGGTATTTTTTTTTCCAAGAAATATACAAAACTAAATAGGATAGGTAAAAATATTACCAATCCTTTTAAAAACAAAAATCTTCCCAGGAATGGATATGAAATTAATAGAAAGAAAACCAGAATCCCGGTCTTAATAGAAATAGTATGAAGTAGAGAGGGCTTATTTTTCTCATTCAATTTAATGAATAATAAAATTGTGAAAGAAAAGAGAAATGGATTCGCTAATATTCTCCATTCCTGAATAGGTATAAAACGTAGTATCTGATGAAATAAAAGGCTAGTATCAAAAAAATAGATGGAAGTGATAGAATCTTGGGTAAAATCCAAGAATGGAATAATGCCATATTTTTTATATTCATCTCCAATACGAGAATGAAAAAAAATATCAGAGTCCAAAGGATAGGGAATATAAGATAATAGATAATGGAAAAATATAAAAATCCCCAAACAGGGAATTAGTAATTCCAGAGATTCGGAAAATCTTTTGTTTATGCCCGGGGTTCCGGTATGTGATACAAAGTAAATATTATCGTTGATAAAATGTTTCCACCAAACACTAAGGCGATTCGATGGATCAGGATCTTCATAATATATAGGAGAATTATAAACATTGGTCAATGATCCGTCAGTTTCGACTTTTCCGATTTGAAATCTACCCGGAAAACCGATCACATTTCCATGGGGTTGAATTACAAAATCTCCATTAGGAGTACTCCTGATAAAACGTGAAACACATTGGGTTCCAAATGGACCCGTAGGTGGATCCAGTGCTCCGGTTGTATTATTGTAGGTAGTTGTAATAAGATTTCCACTACCGCCTTGAGTGAGTATACGATTCCGAATCGGAATAAAACTCCCATTCGTAAAACTTGCATTCAATGTTACATTAGTATTAATAGGAACAGATTGTAAAATTCCATCTGAATCTATATAATTCCCGTGAACTTCTGCCGGTGTTGCCCTGTTATAATATATAAATCTTCCATATTCTGTGGGAGCAAAAACATAGGAACTCGGATTATTTATATGAATAAATTCTGCTCCCCAAGTTTCTGTTTCCGAGTCAAAAGTTCTTGATACAATACCTCGATCTGCTGGAGGATTGAGAATACTATAAAATAGCCTTCCTGTTTTAATAGGAGTGGAAAGTATTCGAAATGAAAATTCTTGAAAGATTTCTTCCGGACTGACAATGGAAAGTCTTACGTTCCAAGTGTTCTCTGAATCGCTACCGGGAAATGCATTCAAAGTAATTCTAAATTCATCTCCGGGTGGCCAATTCTCAGGAATTGAAGAATCGGATTTCAGCGATAAACTGCCTAAACTATTCGAAGTAATACTAGGAGGACCATTACTATCTAAAGATATTGCAAATTTACCTGAATTTTTAAGAATAATATTACGGGTGATTAGCTTAAAAGGATCTCCCATCCCAAGATCAATTGTCTCACCGGGGAAGTATTCCCTTCCTTCCAATATTAGTGAAATTCGTATATAAGGAACGGGAGTATCCTGTCTTTTGCTTAAAATTTGTGATAGATAATTTAGAGCCAAATATTCTTCCGGAGGCTTCAACTCAGGAAGACAGAGTGGTAGTAGAGAATATATAGACAATAAGATCCAAAATTTCTTCATCACAACTATACTATAGTCAATAACAATTTATTTACAAGAAATTTTCAGAGTTTTAAAAATTTATTTCCTATATAAAAATAAATTTACAATTTCTATGTCACATTTATTTATGGCTTTACTTAGTTTTGTAATTATATTCTGCGATTCTATTGAAGAAAGAGTCTTGCAACTTTTAGCAATTTTTTTCTCAAAATTTGTAAACTTTCCGTCCACTGCGAAACAAAAATAAACAAGTGCCAATAAATCACCTCTATATTTCTCTTTGTCCAAGGTGTCCAGTTTGTTTAAAAAAAATTCTATATCATCTAAAGGATGGGAAAGGTCATTTGGAAGTCCAAAATTTTCGTATAACTTTAATAATAAAAATTCGAGATTTGGATGAAATTTAAAATTTAAAATGACAGCAGAAGCAATAGCACGCATGCAAAGTTCTTGAAATATTATACCGTGAATATTACATTTATTTATAAGATTCGAAAGTAAATCCTCAGCAAGTATTCTTGTGAAAAGACGCTTTCTCATTTCGATTAGTGTTATATATGTCACAAGTCCATCCCAAAACCCTGTGATTGGTGCAATTATAAAATCTGAATAGGCTCTCAGTGCGGAACGTGCCAATATTCTGCGAACTATTAATTTAGCGATAAAGTTGGAGGCTACTATTTTTGCTTTATAAATTATTGTTTTAATAAATAAGCTTTTCTTGTTGAGTAGTTTTTCCGGGTTGATGCCAAGTACAATTAAGCGATGATCCGGAATTTCCAATGCTATTCTGGATAGAATATTCTTATTTTTTGTTATAAGTATTGGATCGTCGGAGAGATCAAATCCTACGTAATAAGCCATTTTACATACAGCTTTCAGTCCGACTCTATAGACCAAATATAACTCAATATAAGTAAATATCCCCAATACCAAGAGGATCCAAAACCATTTGTAATAAAAATTAAGATCTTGAAAGTCTATCAATTCACTGGGGTAGTATTCTACCACAGCTAAATATGCTATCACATAGAAAACAGTAACAATTAGTCCAATTAAAAATGAATGAAGAGTTGAATTACGAATTATTATATTAGCATTAGAGTAAAATTCTTTTAGCTCAATATTTCTATGAGATTGAGTTGCAATTTTTTTAATATTGAATTCAATAATTTTTAAACCCCATCTTTCGATGAATCCTGGATTCAGAGGCTCCCATTCGTTATTTTTTGATTTTATACTCATATGAGGGCTTAAAAAGTATGAAATAATATTTCAATATTTCGTCAATTAAAAATATAAAATCATCTTAAAAACGGTGGATCTTTCCAGTCCCAATTTCGTGAGGGGTTTGTGTCGATATTATTTGGAGTAACATTCCATAAGTAAGACTCGATTCTTATTGCACCAATAGAATTTATCGCTATGGATATAAATATAGATATATAAAATATATATTTAAAGAGCTTAATAGAATTATATTTCCAAAAAAATATATAAAAATAACTCAAAAAAGGAATCATATCCGAAAATAATCTATATCCATAAGAATGTCCTCCCCACCAATTTTCATTTTTCGATATAGAAATCCAATGAATAAAAATAATAAATATCATTCCCAATTCAAAAGCTCTAAGTTTTTCAACTTTGTATTTAAAATATATACCTAAAAAAGAAAATAAGAAAATCGGGGAATATATAAAGAGTCCTCTTGAAGGACTTAATAAATTCCCTATACTAGCCTCCCAAAAATGCTTCATGTGTGAAATTTTGGTGAAATCGTAATATGGATGATTCCATGTATTGAACAGAGAATAATTAATACATAAGAACATTGAGGCAATCAATATAAGTTGGGCTATAATAATTAACCATCTACTTCTGTTAGAATAGATTAATATCGGTAATAAAACTAAAATTGGTAAAAGAGATGTAGGTCTAACCAAATATGAAAATACTAGAGGAGATATTGCATATACGGTCCATTTATTATTATCTTTTCTTAAAGCAATAATCACGATTGAATATAATAAAATGGTAGCATTGTGTTGCCAAAGTCCTCGGCTCACACAAGAAAACATTAATGTACCAAATGCAAATATAAAAGCCATGAACAGAGAATCTTTATATGATCTAAGGATATTATATGATAAAAGAAAAATCAAAACGGCTGATAATGCTGAATAAAAAGAAGCTAAATTTTTATCCAATCGAATGGAGGATTTCCTGAATTTTTGCTCTAGATCAATTCCATTCATGTATTTGTAGTAAAATTTTAAAAAGTAGAGGGGTGGTATTGAGATAAGGGAAATCCCAAATGGAAAACGGTTGTAATAAGTTCCGTTTACCTCGTGTAGATTTGTATAAAAAACAGATCTTGGTATTGGTTTAATGAAAATGTTTGCCTTTCAATAATTTCTATTGTAGTCGCTGAATTCCAAAGTGAATCGGTTTGATTGAAAGATGGGGATTCATATTGTATTGTAAATGAAATAAAATAAACTATCATTGATAGAAAAACTATCTTCTTATTCATAACCAAAATATTAAATTAAGTAAATTAGTTGCAATTATTAAAAAATAAGAAGAATCGGAAATTTTCTATTTTAAATAAATTATTCGAGAACCCCAAACGTAGAAAAGATTGGAAGAAGAGACATAAATCATTCCTATAAATAGCAAAATGAAGTGAATCCTGATATATTTATAACCTTTTTCCCGAATATGGAGAATATAATAATAAAGAAAAGCCGGATAGAAGATATTACTAAAAACTCTGGTCGTATCATAGGTGAAAAATGTGACGATTACCGAAGCAACTATAAGGCAAGCAAGGATCCACTCTCTCTGAAAAATCAACAAATATATAATTAGAAATAATAATCCATTAAACAGAGAAATAATCGAAAGGGGGAATTGTACTTTATGGATATTAAACCAAAATGTAATATCTTTACTAAGAGCAAAATTAGCCCGATCATAATTTTGTGAAATTCCATGTATATCAAAAATGAGATTTGATAAAAATCCTGAGATAAAAAAAGATACAATAAAAACAGCTAGCAAAGAAATTGAAATATTTTTTTTAAAAAAGAAATCCACGCAAATTACTAAAAATCCTGCAACAAAAAACTGATAGTAATGTGTCCAAAACCCTAAGATACAAATTATTAAGAGCAAAAAATAAAAATATGATTTAGATATATTTTCATGAATAGAAAGAACTGAAACAAATATTGTTAACAAAAGTATTAAAATGTGATCCGGAAAACCAATCCAATTTAATTGAATCAAGAAAATGGGAGAGATGGTTATACTAAAAGTAATTATAAATGTCCACACGAGATTGGTAATTCGAAATGATAATAAAATTAAAATAAAAACAGCACTATATAATAAAAAATGAGAATAGTATCTAAAATTTATAGAGCTTAAGTTAATTTTTAACAGATATATATGAAATGGAAATAGAAATGTTTCTTTATCATAATTTTCATTAATATTTTGATTTGATAGTGAGTAATTTTTCGTATTGTAAATTTTGGATTCTTGGGATTGATTGTATATTTTCTGAGAAAAAAAAACTGTTACACTGATAAGCAATAAAATAATTAAGGTTGAAATTGATTTATTTTTAATCATCAGAGAAATCAATGAATCTTAAAATTTTCCACCTGATAGCAAAGATTAGCATCAATCACTTCTCCTTCATTTTCATGCATTCTTATGCAATATAGAGTAGGGTATCCCAACTCTTTATTGTAAGTAACTTCTATGGAATGGACATTTTGTTCTTTTTTGAAAGAAAGTATATGTTTAAAAACTCCTTCCATGGTTGTTGGTGTGAATCTCATGGAACTCTCCTCCAACTTTTGTACATTAGAAATTTTGTCCCCTTTAATGTGGATAGAATAATGCAATTTTTGGAAACCAAAACTAACCATTTCATAGCTGTATTCAACGGGTCGATGTTCTATCCAAATTTCCAGGTGCCTATCCATCTCACTTTGATTGAAATCTATTGAACTAGTTGAACAAAAGACACACAATGAAAAAAAAATATTTT
>JAFIGA010000283.1 GCA_020831715.1 Leptospira sp.
ATTGGGAACTTAGGTAGAATTTTTCATTTATCTATATACTCGAAAATTTTGATTCCTTACCGGGATCTTCGATTCGGTTTGTATTTTTCTATTTCTATTTATTTTCTCTCTTTATTGTTGAATACATCATTTCATATTATGGGTGTAAATGTTTCCGAATTTATGGAAACATTTTTATCTCAATACTACTTTCTTATTCTATCATCTCAGGTTCAGATCATAGCAGTGATGATAATCTTCTTTTCTTCTATATCTTTTTTGTTCGTGCAATTTTTAAAAATCAAAAATTTCAATCTAAATTGGGTATATCTAATTATGGTCTTGATTTGTTTCAATACCTGGATCCACTCAATGATAACTTACCCTCAGATGTACGGAGAGTTTTTCTTTATCCGTTTTCCTTTCTTTCAAGGAATTTTATTTTTTTTTACCGACCATATCCCACCTTTAATCCCTTATGCTCTGAATTGCATTCTATTTTTCGTTCCTCTAGTTTATTTATTAATTTATGGATTTAAAAATTCTTCCATAAATCACTTTGTGTTACTTTATGGATTTTTAATATTTCTTATTATACATATTTCCTCAGAGATTATTTTATTATTCTTTTATCTGCTGGTTTTTCCTCAAATCTATGCTAGAAATCAATACATACCCAAAAAAATCATTCACGTTTTTTTCGCAATAATTGCTCTATCATTTGCATTTGCAATTCAGAGTTTTATAAAATTAGATTTACAAATTCCTGGAGTAGATTCCAAGAAATCCAAGTCAGTAAATTCAATTTCTAATTATCCATACCCCCATATATTCCTAATCAGTGTAGATAGTTTGCGTCCGGATCATATAGGGTTTTATAACGGAGAGGATGATTTAACGCCGAATATAGATAATTTCGCAAAAGATTCAATTCATTTTTTAGATCATCATGTGACAATTCCAAGAACATTTCCCAGTTGGGCTGATACTTTGACAGGTGAACTATCGATTTCCCATGGGATTGGAACAATGTTTCCTGATAAAGAAAGTAGTGGAAACTTAGGTAAAATAAACAATCCAACAATACCTCAAATATTGAATGAACTGGGATATGCAACTAAGGTAGTAAGTGGTTTTGCCGGAGATATATTTCCCAGAGCCAATTTTGGATTTCAAGAAACTCACACACCCAATTTTAACGCAAAGATTCTTAGTATTCAAAGGGGACTTGAATCACAAATTCTCTTTATTCCAATAGTCACAGGATCATTTTTTGGTGGTGGCAGATACTTTCCCGAAGTTGATGGAATTGCAACTTTAGGAGATGATAAGAGATTAATTCCCATTTTTCACGAGGGGATTCAAAAGAACATGAATCGGCCTATATTTATGGTGTATTTTTCCAGTGTTGCTCATTTTCCATATTCTCCACCATATCCATTCTACAAAAAATACACAAATCCGGAGTATTATGGTAAATACAAATATCATAAATTTGTAGATCCCAGTGATGATATATATCCAAATGAAAGAGAAATAGAGCAGATCAGAGGTCTCTACAAAGCATCTATTCATTCATTTGATGATTCATTCGGTAAATTGATTCATTTATTGAAAGAGGAAAATATTTACGAAGATTCAATTATAATACTAACTGCAGATCATGCAGAGTCACTATTTGAAGAGAACTTGGGTCAAGGACATGGGGAGCACTTGAGAGGAGAGGCGGTTACAAGAGTCCCAATGATGATAAAACTACCCGACTCCTTCCTTTATACAAATTCTTACAAAATTGAAAAAAGTATAAATTACGGAGGGATTACTTCTTCCTTGGATATTCATCCTACCGTTATGGAACTTATCAATCAGTCTCAAGCTAATACATCCGGAACATCTTTATTGTATCAGTTTAAAAATCCCCAAGAATTCAAAAATAGATATGTGTATTCCGAATCAGGAATATGGTTCTCCGACAAAGGAAATCACTTTTTTCAGAAAAATAGGATTCCATATCCAAATATTTTGGAAATTCATGATGTAGATTTTAAAGATGATTTTCAAATACGCATAAATGATTCGTTCTATAAAAAGAAAATTTCTTTAGCCAAATACAGGTCAATTCAGAATTCACAATTTAAATTAATCTATATTCCGACTAGGGAGGGAGTCCAATTCGAATTGTATGATAGAAAGTTAGACCCTTGGAATCAGAATAATTTGGTGGATAAAAAGGAATACAGAGGAGTATTTCTGAGAATGAGAGAAGATTTCTTTCAAATTCTAGAAAAAAATTCAAAATTTCACAGAGTGGGTGACTTTCTTCTATCAAAATAAATGAAATTTCTCTCTTGAGTTAGAATACCGATGTGGTATAGTGGTCTTGATGCCACAGAGAAAAGATCTAAAATCCATCCTCATTATTGGTTCGGGTCCTATTGTTATAGGACAAGCCTGCGAATTTGACTACTCGGGAACCCAAGCCGCGAAAGCACTGAAAGAAAAAGGTATTCGAGTTATATTAGTAAATTCGAATCCTGCTACTATCATGACAGATCCGGAATTTGCCGATGCAACCTATATAGAACCGTTAACGGTTCCTATCATGGAAAAAATTATAAAAAAAGAGAAGCCTGATGCCATTTTACCTACGGTAGGAGGACAAACTGCACTCAATCTAGCATTAGAATTACATAAACAGGGAATACTTGATAAATACGAAGTAGAATTAATCGGAGCTAAGGTGGATGCTATCCGCAAGGCTGAAGACCGTGAGTTGTTTAAAAAAGCAATGGAGAAGGTGGATTGCAGAGTATCCAAATCCTTCATGGTATCCGATATGGAAGCGGCAAGGGAGGCGAAAAAAGAGATCGGTTTTCCCATTATCATACGTCCTGCATTCACACTCGGAGGATCCGGTGGTGGAACAGTTTACACGGAAGAGGAATTTGAGGCGAAAGCAAGGAATGGTTTAGATGCATCTCCTATATCTCAGATTCTTGTTGAAGAATCCATGATTGGGTGGAAAGAATTCGAATTGGAAGTTATGCGAGATCTAAACGATAATGTTGTGATCATTTGTTCTATTGAAAATGTAGATCCTATGGGAGTTCACACAGGTGACTCAATTACGGTAGCACCGCAACAGACTCTATCCGATAAAGAATACCAAAATCTTCGTGATATGTCAGTTCGTATCATAAGAGAAATCGGTGTAGAAACAGGTGGTTCGAATATTCAATTTGCTGTAAATCCTGAGAATGGAGACGTCATTGTTATTGAAATGAACCCAAGAGTTTCTCGTTCATCCGCACTTGCATCCAAAGCTACCGGTTATCCCATCGCCAAAATAGCCGCGCTTTTATCGATCGGATACACATTGGACGAAATAAAAAATGATATAACTCGCGTAACTCCGGCTAGCTTCGAGCCATCCATTGACTATGTGGTTACAAAGGTTCCGAGATTTGCCTTCGAAAAATTTCCCGGAACTGATGATACCTTGGGTGTTCAGATGAAGGCAGTCGGTGAAGCAATGGCAATTGGGCGAAATTTCAGAGAAAGCTTTCAGAAATCTCTTCGTTCGCTTGAGACAGATCGATTTGGATTGGGAAGCGATGGATATTTTAAAGAGTTACTGGAGCTTCATTCGGTTCCTAAGGGAAAGATGAGAGAATTCCTGGATCCGAAATTAAAAAGACCAACGGCAAACCGAATCTACTATGTCCAAATTGCTACTCGAATGGGATACTCACTCGATGAGATTTTTCAATTAACAAAAATAGATCCATGGTTTCTCCATCAATTTTCCCTATTGGTGGAATCCGAAGAAAGATTCAAGAAAGAAGGTTTAATCATTGCTCGAGAAATGAAAGAGCAAGGATTTTCCAATCGACAGTTGGCTTACCTCTCCAATGAAAAAAGAATCCAAGAAATTCTATCCTCCGGCAAAAGCCTGGAAATAGTGAAGGGTAGGATTGAGACATTGCTCAGAGACGAAGAAGCTAAAATTGAAAACCATCTAAATGATAATTCAATAGCTCCGGTCTATAAGAGAATTGATACCTGTGCCGGAGAATTTGAAGCATTCACTCCTTATATGTATTCTTCTCATGACGAAGAAGACGAGTCTGATGTCTCATCTAAAGATTCCATTATGATACTCGGTGGTGGTCCGAATCGAATCGGTCAAGGTATTGAATTTGATTATTGTTGTTGTCATGCATCCTTTGCTATCCAAGAATCAGGACTGGAATCAATTATGGTAAACTCCAATCCTGAAACAGTGTCAACTGATTATGATACTTCGGACAGATTGTATTTTGAACCACTGACTTTGGAAGATGTAATTCAGATTTACAAGAAAGAAAAACCTAGAGGTGTTATCGTTCAGTTAGGTGGACAGACTCCCCTAAAACTAGCGAGAGATCTGGAATCCAGAGGTGTTCCTATTTTGGGAACCAGCCCTGATGCCATTGACAGAGCAGAAGATAGGAAAAGGTTTGCCGAAGTTTTAAACAATGTAAACCTAAAAAGCCCTGCCAACGGAATGGCGGCTTCCAAAGAGGAAGCTATCAAGATTGCAAACGATATCGGTTACCCTGTATTGGTTCGTCCAAGTTATGTATTGGGTGGACGTGCAATGATGATTGTGACAGAAGAATCTCAACTAATCAAATATATGGAAGAGGCTGAAGAAGTATCAGAAAATCGACCCATATTGGTAGATTCATTTTTGGAAGATGCAACAGAGGTGGATGTGGATGCTATCTGTGATAAGACCGATGTCTATGTCGCCGGAATTATGGAACATATTGAAGAAGCAGGAATTCATTCGGGAGACTCAGCTTGTGTTCTTCCTCCTCAGGATATATCTGAAAAAATGATGAAGGAGATTGTGGATGCAACCAAGCGAATCGCTTTAGAATTGCAAGTCATGGGTCTGTTGAATATACAATTCGCCATAAAAGACGAAGAACTCTATGTCATTGAAGTGAATCCCAGAGCTTCCCGAACTGTTCCCTTTGTTTCCAAATCGATTGGCATACCAGTGGTAAAATATGCAGTCCGTGTTATGTTAGGTGAAAAATTGAAGGATCTAGGACTGGAAGGAGTTGCCAAACCTCCAATGATCACCATTAAGGAGGCTGTGCTTCCTTTCAATAAATTTCCCGGTGTGGATATTCTTTTAGGACCTGAGATGCGTTCTACAGGTGAAGTTATGGGAGTTGCCAAGACAAAGGGAGAAGCATTTGTAAAGGCACAGATCATGGCAGGTGATACACCTCCCGCACAAGGAAATGTTTTTGTTACTATCAATGACAAAACCAAGCCTGAATTATTGGAATACATTCGATCCTTGGGTAAACTCGGCTTTAATATAATCGCAACTTCGGGAACTCATAAATTTTTATCTGAGAATGGAATTGTATCAAGTCAGATCAACAAACTCCATGATGGGTATTTTCCCAATATAGTAGATTATATCGAAGAAAAGAAAATCCACCTAATTATCAATACTCCAATGTCCAGGATCACCAGAGAGAATGCATTTGTAATACGACAAGCGGCTATTAAATACAAGGTTCCATGTTTAACAACTGCAAAGGCGGCAAAAGTTTTGGTAGATGGTATGTTGGAAATGAAAGATAGAGGGTTCTCTGTTCAGAGTTTGCAAGAAATCCATGGAATGAATTAGGGGCTTTCTGTTTCTCTTCTAGCAAGTTCATCTCGAACTGATTTTTGTTTTTTGGCAAGCTTTTCGAGATGATTTTCTATGATCCATGTATAGTTGAGTTTGCCGGTTACGATTTCGAATCGTTCTGTTTCGAGAGTTCCTAAGTCTAGTTCTATGGGAACTTCATTGGCTCTGTCGGCATGTTCTCTTGCTTTTTCCCAGTAGGGAATTGCCTCTTTATAAAATCCTTCTGCTATTTCGAACGATTTGTCCAAGTCCTCAGCAAAGTCCAGATTGTAAAAATACAAATGTCTTTTGTCATATAAAGAACCTATCCGAAGATAGGATCTCATAATCCGAAGGTTTAGATGCATGAAAAGTAGATTGCGATATTTATAATACTGTTCTTCCGATTCGATTTTACAAAGTGCTCTTTGCGGATGGCGGAATTTTTTTCTGAGTCCAATTTTTAAGAAATAAATATTTCTTCTAAGTTCATTTACACCATAGTGTTGTTTTAAACCTGCCATTTCATAAAAATCTTCCAGGTTCCTAGGTTCATATTTATGGAGCTTATACGGAATCCAGTCACTGAATTTCATATAGGGACCATTCTTTTCATAATCGTAATTGTAATCGATATCAGTCTCAAATGCAAAAATAGCCGGAGACTTAAAAAGAAAAATAGATATAGAAATAAAAACAATTAATCCCAGAAAATTGAAATTGCTATTTCTGATTTTGTTAAAAAAGCGAAGTAGTCCCACTTTAATACCTATCGGAAGTTTTTCTAAATCAGATTAGGGTTTTCGCAGTTCTAAAATCCTAGGCCAGACGAAGCTATCGAACTCTTTATTCACACGCTTTTCACCTTTTTCATTGAAGTGAATCCCTTCTGCATAGTGGTCAATTGGGTAGCTATCCTCCGGGAAACTTAAAATATGAACATGGTCATATTTTTCGGCTCTCAACCGGAATTCACTACGAATCTTAAGGTAGAATTTTGTTTCTGCCATTCCTGTAGCATGAGGTACTTCCAAGAGGTATATACCGATTCCTTTTTGTTGGGCAAAAGCAATCAACTCATCCAAACTTGAGAGATCGATATTTTCATGATCCAAATTATTGATGCTATTCTCCACGGATTGTTGGATCATATCCAAAGTAATACCCGGAGGAATCTCCAAATAGGTTCCCAGATTTACCTGCCCATAAGTGGTAGCCGTCAAGGATTCCAGACGTTTGTTGGATTTATAATAGGGAAAATCCCCTTGTTGAAAGTCCTTAGGCTTCATACTAGTGATAAGTTTTTCCAAGCCTTCTCTGTGTCTTACAGAAGGAATGAGTATAGGAACAGATTCTTTTAAGATAAAGTAAGCTTCTTTTCCTTCATATTGTTTTAGATTTTCGGTTAGTGAAAATAAGTTGAGCAATCTATGTTTGAAAATCATCCAAATTTTGGGATCCACATGAAAAGCTTTGCTCTGGGAAGGTTTGAATTGTTCAGGATCTATGGCGAAAATAATAGCTTCAGGTGGCTTATTATACTCAAGATATTTTTCTACAAAATAAATTAGATACCTGGTTCCCGCCGCCGGTAAGGAAAAATTGTAAAAGCTAGGATTGGAATCATCACCGGGCTTCCCTTTAATGGATAGGGACCTGGAATCACCCAACATAATATAATCAAAGTTATTTTCCGATTCTGCAATCCCTCTTTTTAGAGTTGTATAAAAAACTCCTGTGGGGTCTAAATATTTCATAAAAGGTGCAAAGCCTATAAATATCTCCAGAGCGATTATAACTAGTAATGCACCCAAGAATCCTTGGGACTTTTTAAAAAACAAAGTAAATGAATTCATTTTTGTTAAAATTCCCCATAATTGTTATAGCGTAGAACATAGCTACATAAAGTAATATTCTGAACGGTAGTTTCCATTGAAAAATGGAAAATTCGTTGTCCTTTCTGAATTGACTGATTTCGATTATAATTAGAAGAAAGCTCAATCTGAATATTTTGTTAAAAAGATCACCATCCCAAGAATCAAATTTTGTAAAAAGATTAACTGTATAAGTCCAACCTTGCTCAAAGGAAGTTGATCTAAACCAGATTCCTGAATAGGAAAAGGCAAGAAAAGTGACAACCAACTTCGACATATATTTCATTCCGAATATGATCTTGTTGTCATCACCGGGTAATTTTGGAAGATAGGGTTGTATGATTCTATAAAGAGAAGTCAATATTCCATTGTACAATCCCCAAATGATAAAAGTCCAAGATGCACCATGCCATAATCCGGATATTAGAAAAATAAAAATATTATTAATGTGTTGTCTTGTTAGAGAAACTCTATTCCCACCTAGCGGGATATAAACATAATCACGAAACCAAGACATGAGGGAGATATGCCATCTTTTCCAAAGATCGATAATATTCACTGAAAGTAGCGGTATGTTGAAATTTCTCATTAATTCGAATCCCATCCATTTCGAGATTCCTCGAGCTATATCCGAATAACCGGAAAAGTCGCAATATATTTGAAAGAAGAAAGCTATTAATGATAAAAATACCTGTCCCCCTGTTGGATCCGATTGTGAGTAAACTGAATTGACCAGATCACCGATATTGTCCGCGACAAAGACTTTTTTAAAATAACCCAATAGAACCAAAAAAGTTCCTTCTTGAACTTGTTTTAAATTCCAAACCCTCTTGGTTTGGATCTGAGGAAGAAGTCTTGTGGCTCTTTCAATGGGTCCTGCCACCAACTGTGGAAAAAAGGAAACATAGAGAGAAAAGTCGAAGAAGTTGCGAATCGCCTTTAGCTCTCCTCTGTATACATCTATGGAATAAGACATTGTCTGAAATGTATAAAAAGAAATTCCCAAAGGTAAAATGAGTTGTAAGGTATGGACATCGGGCTTCAGACCTAAGGCTCCCAAGAATACCAAAGCAGATTCTAAAAAGAAATTATAATACTTATAAAATCCTAAAATGCCCAAGTTGGATAATAGGGAAGCTGTAAGGAAAAACTTTTTCCTTTTATTATTGTTTAAATTTTTTTCAATTCCCAACCCGGCAAAATAATCCACTGTTGTGGAAATTAATAATAAACCCAAAAAACGCCAATCCCAGAATCCATAGAAAAATAAACTGGCAAGCAGCAGAAATCTATTCTGTAATTTATGCCCCAATACCCAATAAAGAGAATAGATTACCAGAAAAAAGAATAGAAAATCGATGGAATTGAAAATCATAAATAAATTACCTACAATCCTTTTTCCAATCCATTAATTGTCAAATTCAATCCAACTCTCCAACCCATTGGTATCCTACTCCACGAACGGAGCGTATCGCTACTCCTTCCGTATCATCCAAGGCTTGGCGAAGTCGCACAATAGAATTGTCCACTGTTCGATTTGTAGGAAATTTATCTTCACCCCAAAGTTGATCCAATATTTCATCTCTTGTAATTGCTCGATTGGAATTTTTTATCAAAAGATCCAAAAGTAGACAATCGCGTTTTGTGAGTTCTCTTTTTTCTCCTTTAGGTGAAACAATACAAAATCCATCCAAGTTTATTTGGTAGTCCTTGTGGATGGGATTTTTTTTGGATCTTAGGCTTTGGCTTTTTTCCAAAACTTTTTTGAGACGAATCATAAATTCTTTTAAATGAAATGGTTTGGGTATGAACTCTTCGGCTCCCAGTTCAAAACCTCTCAATCTTTCTTGGGCTCCGGCTTGTGCCGTTAAAAATAAAAAAGCAGGAGGATGAACCATTTTACTCATTTCCTCGGCAAGTCGAAATCCGGAACCATCAGGTAGTCTTAGATCCAATATCACCAAATCAGGATTAAATTCTTTCAATTCGGATCTTGCTTGAGAGAGATTTTCACACCAAGTGGTTTTGTATCCTTCTTTTGTTAGTCTTTCCTTGATTGTTTCACCAAGACTGGGATCATCTTCAACCAGTAGAATTTTTTCTTGAAAGATACTCAATTTTTTTCTCTCCAGATTGGTAGGCTTATTTTCACATGGAAGCCTATTTCATCACTTCTAAATTGAATGGAAGCATTCATTTTCTTTATAAGACCATTGATTATATAAATTCCTATTCCTGTTCCGCTGGTGGATGAGTGTCTTTGGAATGGTTTTCCCAAATCTTTCATATTCCCGTGAAAGCCTTGCCCATTGTCATCTACAAAAAGGCAGACTTTGCCTCCCTCACTTTTTACGGATACCGTAACTTTTGTTGCAATTCCGTGTTTATAAGAATTCTCAATGAGGTTTTTCAGTATGCTTTCCAGTGCTTTTTTATCGGCTAACCAATCTATATCTTCTTTAATCTCCCAATCTACTTGGGGGTAGCTTTCTTCTAAGGCAAATTTCATCTCGCCAATATTGGTTCTTTCCAAAAATAAAGATTCCGATCGCATGATACTGGCGAGATAGAATGCTTTTTCCATCTGGCTCTCGATCCGATCCGACTCTTTTACTGCTCGTTTTAAAACATAGGAATATTCGGATGTTTCTCCCAAGTCATCCAATAACCCTTCGACTTGAAGGCGCAGTCCTGCAAGGGGAGTTTTCATTTCATGGGTAACTGTTGAGAAAAAATCCTGGATTAAATTATTTCTTTGAATATCTCTGTAGGTGAACCAAATTAAAAGTGAACCACCTAAAGATAGCATGACTATAAAAAAAGTCCCCTCCATCCAAATCATCCGAGATTGCTTTTGTAATAGGGAGTTTCCCAGGTCGGAATAGGGGCTTCCCATAGCTATAGTAAGATCGGAGATCGTATTTGCCTGCCTAAGCCCCAGGTAAAACCACCAAATTCCCAATGAAACTGTCAGAATGAGCCAAAATACTGATAGATAAATACGGTTGATTTTTCGATCCATTCTGATTGTATAGACTAAAAGAGCGGTCATTTATGCCAAGAAGTATTGAAAGCCGTTTAAAGGAGAAATAAATTTTGAAAGCAAGTGATATTACAAGCCTACTCGGTAAAGAAGGGGAAGAACTACTACAGTTTTCCAATCCAAAAATCTCGAAGTCCCAAATTCATGTTCCAAGTGGTGACTGGGTGGATAGAATGTTTTCCCAAACCAACCGATCCATTCCTGTTTTAAGAAGTATCGAGCAGATTCTCGGACACGGAAGATTGGCGAATACAGGATATGTTTCTATTCTACCTGTTGACCAAGGAATTGAGCATTCTGCGGGTGCATCATTTGCTCCCAATCCAATTTACTTTGATTCTGAAAATATTGTGAAATTAGCCATTGAGGCCGGTTGTAATGCAGTTGCATCTACTTTTGGAGTGCTTGCTTCCGTTTCCAGAAAATATGCTCACAAGATTCCTTTTGTAGTGAAGCTAAATCACAATGAATTTCTATCTTATCCTAACTCATTTGACCAAATCATGTTTGGAACAGTTGAAGAGGCATGGAATATGGGAGCTGCTGCAGTTGGTGCAACAATATACTTTGGTTCAGAAGAGTCTTCCAGACAGATACAAGAAGTAGCACTCGCTTTTGAAAAAGCACATGAGCTGGGAATGGCTACTATTCTTTGGTGCTACACTAGAAACAACGGATTTAAAGTTGATGGGAAGGATTACCATGCCTCTGCAGACTTAACAGGTCAAGCAAACCATATCGGCGTAACCATTCAATCCGATATCATCAAGCAAAAACTTCCTGTAAATAACGGTGGTTATCTTGCTACCAAGCATGGTAAGACACATGAAAAAGTATATTCTGAACTTTCCAGCGATCATCCAATTGACCTATGTCGTTACCAAGTAGCGAATTGCTATATGGGTAGAGCAGGTTTGATTAACTCCGGAGGAGAATCCAAGGGAGCAACTGACTTAGCTGAAGCTGTTTCAACTGCTATCATTAATAAGAGAGCAGGCGGACAAGGATTGATCTCCGGTAGAAAGGCATTCCAGAAACCGTTGAAAGAAGGAATTGCATTGTTACAAGCGATTCAGGATGTATATCTATCTCCTGATGTAACAGTAGCTTAATTCTAGTAGTATAAAAGATATGCCTAAAAACCTCCCGTCATTGAATCATTCTTTGCTCGCGCAAGAAAGAAGGGCGGGAGTCTGCTTACCTGTTTGGTCCTTACTTTCGGATAAGTCTTTTGAATGTGGGGATCTTTATTCTTTGGAAGCCATAATCCCTTGGCTCAAAAACACAGGATTATCCATACTTCAGATTCTTCCTTTGAATGATTGTGGATACGGATCATCTCCTTACAGTTCGCTATCTTCATTTGCCATAGATCCTATGTATATTTCATTATACAAATTGGGAATTAAGCAGTTTAGTAGAAAAAAAAATATAGCAACCCAATTTATTAATAAGCAAAGAATAACGGAGATTAAAATTGAATATTTATCGGATTTTTATCAGGCGAATATTTCCAAACACAATGTAGAGATTGATGAATTTTTGAAAAACCAAGACTGGCTTAAAGCTTATCTAGTTTTTAAATTTTATTACTTAAAATACAAAGGTCTTCATTGGGAAGAATGGACCAAAAAAGAAAAAATTAAGGTCTATTCGGATGATATTTTTACAAAATTGATGGAAGATCCTAATACTAAATCAGAAATTTATTTCCAAGCATGGCTCCAATTGGTTGCCTATACTCAGTTAAAAGAAATCAAAAAAATTTATACCCACAATAAATTATTACTCAAAGGGGATATGCCCATTCTCACTTCCTCCAATTCGGCAGATGTTTGGAAGGATTCATTCTTTTATAGAATAGACCTACAAGCAGGTGCACCCCCTGATGCTTTTTCAGCGGTAGGGCAAAATTGGGGATTTCCTGTGTTGGATTGGGCGAAAATGGCCGATGCCGATTACCGACCTTGGAGAGAGAGACTATCATACCAAGAAAACTTTTTTCATTTGTTTCGAGTGGATCATGCTATAGGGCTTTATAGAATTTGGTCCATTCCCAAGTCGGCAAAGTCGGCAAAATTTGGATACTTCTATCCCCAAAAGGGTGTTAGTATTGATGATTTTAAGTCAGAAAATATGGATCCAATATTGGCACGAGAAAGAGGTATTGTCTCTCCAATGGACGATACTCGGTATTACTTCCATTGGGATTTCAATCAAGAAAGCGGTTTTCATTTATATTCCGATATCGAGAAAGAAAAGTTATACAAATTGTCTTTCCAAAATCTTACAGTAGATGAGAAATATTGGAAAGAGGCAGGGGAAAAAGTATTAAAAGTATTCCAAGATGCGACTACTATGTTTCCTTGCATGGAAGACTTGGGATCTGTTCCGGGCTTTGTCCGAGATAGTTTGTATGAAAATAAATTATTTGGAATCGATGTGATTCGTTGGACCCGATCATTTGAAGATGGTTCTTTTATTGCTCCCGATCACTATCGAAACAATGCAATCTCGACTCTTTCCACACATGACACAAGCCTTGTTTTGGACTGGTGGTTTAAGGAGTTGAATCCTCATGAAAGAGACTATGCAGAATCTGTTTTTTTGTCTAAGGATATCGAGAAGGCTAATTCCACTCTTGATAATAACAATCCGGAATATGTATTGCGATCACTATTGGATTTTGCATTTTCAACCAATAGCCAATTCTCCATTCAGATGCTTTCCGATTTGATATTTTGCGGAAAATACTCCGTCCAAGAAGATTGGCATCTGCACAAGATAAATGTTCCGGGAACAATAGAAGAAAAAAATTGGAAGTATAGATTCAATTTCACTGCTGAGGATTTGATTCATGATAAAGAATTGACAAAAGGTATCAACCAACTGCTATTAAAATCTAAGCGTATCGTTAATTAACACACCAATCAACCCGTAGTAATTGCATTAAACGTGTTGATTGGTAGAAAGTAAATTTACTGATTAAAAAAGTTCGAGACTTAGAACCCTTAAATTAATTTCCAATAAATTTCAAAGTTACAGTTCCACGTTGAGAGGAGATGATCTCCATACGATAATTGGCAAGGTAACGAAAACTACGATCTTTCTTATAGGTTAATTCCTCGCTGAACATGGATTCTTTCCCTGGATAAGTCAGTTCCCACTCAGAAGCCGCAGTATCGGATTTTCTTTCATTCACTCTCTTGACAGCAGTATATTCCATAAGGTCATCACGGAAACGAATACCGTCTTGTGGTGGAAGACCGGAAAATTTTAGAATTACAGTATTTTCTTCTGTAAGTTTGAACCATTCATCTTTGATTTGTTTGCCGGCTCTCTGACCTACAATTTTCGCCCAGTCTTGGGTAGCTTTTTCTCTTGCTACATTGATTGTTAAATCAGCACCACGTCCTTCTGCAGAACCTGATCCAAAAACTTTACCATCACCCCAAAGCTGCACCATTTTATAAGGACCGGTTACAGCGGAACTCATGATGTCCATAACTTTACCATCGGGTAGCTTGACTTTTCCTTGGTCTTTGGAAGTTACATTCCCAATGATTAAAACTTCTGCACCGGCTTCTTGGGCCAATTCGATCAGTGGCGAGCCGGCATCTATTTCATCCAAGCTAAGATTCTGCAACTTGGGATTTTTTTTCATCAATGCCGAAATTCTGGAATTGGCAACAATTTTGTTTCCTCGGCTTCTCAATGCTTCTGAAAGTTCTGCTTCGGCTTGGTTTCTTAAATCTCCCATTTTTAGAGATTTTCCTGCGATGTCCCCACCAACTAAAACAACCATTCTTGGATTGCCAATATCATCCAAGAGAGCATCTACGGCTGTAGAAATTCTAGTAGGTTCAACCTCACAGCGAACAGTCAAACGAAGCATTGGCTGCGTATCTATTTTGTAAATTTCTTCTCCGAGAACTTCGTGGTTTTTTACGAATGCATCCGACTTGTTATAAAGTTGAGAACCTAGAGATTGCCCATCCATTACGCCTGATTTTTGAGTGATCTGTTCGCCGATGATTTTTCGAACAGCATTGACTCTTGCGTCTTTTAAAGCACGATTTCTGGCAAGAGCTTGGTCACCTTGGTATATAGGTGCTTCTCCTTGAACAATGGCAACATTTTCGGGAAGATTTTTTTGTGATTTACCACCGGAACTGGAACAGTGAAACACAAAAAATAAAATTGATAGGCTTAAAAATATAGAACGCATTAAAATCTCCTAATTGATAGGTAGATTTTAAATGACAGCTTCTCATTTCCAAGTATTTTTTTATTTTGAATGAACTGAATTCTAATTTTTTTCCCATTTGGTCAAATCAATGGTGGTGTCCATGTCCATGATGGTGGTGCCCATGAGCATGCATTTGTATTTTTTCTCTATTTACACTGATAGATTCCAATACTGGCTGTGTCTCTTTGCTTACAGGTTCTATGTTCACATAGGTAATCCCGTATTCAATTTTCAATAGTTTATGCAATTCGGTAATTTTTGTTTCCCAAATGGTTTTGTCGTGAATCAAAATTTTTAGATTGATGCATTCCACACCGGCTGTGAGATTCCAGTGCTTATAATCAAGAACTTTTACATTGGAAATATTCGATTGTATATCTTCCAAAATATGTTCTAGTTTATGAGAATCCGGACTTGCTTCCAAAAGTGAAATTCCCGTTTCTTTCAGAAGATAAAAAGTTGCTCTGGCAATAATGATTACAATGAAGAAACTTAAAATAGAATCCATCCAGAAAAAACCTGTGAATTGAATGATCAAGGCTCCGACAACAACAGCTACGGTACCCAATAGATCACCTAATACATGTATATAGGTTGATTTTAAATTGATGCTTGTCTTGGAAACTTTAAATAGTATATAAGCAGAAATCGAATTCATAAAAAGACCCACTAAACTGAAATGTAACATATGGTGGGCTTCAATCTCACTGGGATCCAATAGCCTATGAACCGATTCTTTGATTAAAAAAATACACATGATGATTAAAAGAATGGAGTTGAAAAACGCTGCAAGAATCTCGAATCGAATGAATCCAAAATTAAACCTATGAGTTCTCTGTTTCAAAGCTAAAAATATTGCCGATAAAGAAACAATATGTGCTGTTAAATCCGTTAATATATGAAATGCATCACTAAGTAGCGCAAGGGAATTGGATAAATATGCACCATACAATTCGACTCCCAAAATAATCAAGGATAGGAGCATGGAAATTTTTAAAGAAAAACGAGATTTAGCTATTTCTTCCTCACTTAAGAAATGCATGTGAGATAAATTTTCTTCTGGATTCATAGTTAATAGTCAGTTTTTCTGGAAAAAGGTCACAGGCAAGGATAAAATGGATACTACTATAAACAGCGAAAATCAGAAAAAAATTCCGGCTGTCGATTCGGAAGAATTTGACTCATGGTTAGAAAATCTCCAATCCCTTGTGAAAGCAGGTAAAGATTCAGAAATTATTGATCTATTCAATGAATCGCATTATGCTGATATGGCGGAGATAATCCAAGAACTTGAACTGGATGAAGCCTTTTATATATTTAGATTATTCGATGCTGAAAAGCAATCAGAAATTCTAGTCGAGCTTGATGAAGATTTTCAATCGGAATTTTTGGAAAAACTGCAACCCAAAGAAATTTCCCCTATTTTTGAAAATTTGGAATCGGACGATATTACCTTTATTTTGGGTGAAGTAGAACCTGAAAAAGCAGAAGAAGTTTTAAAGAATTTAAATACCGAAGATTCCAATGTAATTCGAACACAGTTGGAATTTACAGAGAATACTGCCGGTAGAATTATGAGTTCTGATTTCGCTTCTGTTCTAATTAATGATACTATTCAGAAAGCAGTTGTTAAAGTTAGGAAAGTGGCAAAAGAAGTCGATGATATTTATTTGGTTTATGTCTTGGATAAATCCGGAAAATTGGAAGGTTTCGTTCGCCTAAAAGATCTTTTATTGAATAGTCTTTCTACCAAGGTAAGTAAGATTTTAGACCCTCACGTATTCTCTGTACATTATAATACTGACCAAGAAGAAGTGGCTCATTTGTTTCGTAAATACGACTTGGTGTCTATAGCAGTAACAGATGATGTTGGAGCTGTAATTGGTCGAATTACAGTTGATGATGTTTTGGATGTTTTGCAAGACGAAGCATCTGAGGATATCTATCGAATGGGTGGAATTTCAGAAGATGAGAAGTTGAATACACCTGTTATAGAATCATTGAAAAAAAGAGTAGTTTGGTTAATAGTAAATTTGGCAACAGCTGTTCTTGCCGCATCTGTCGTATCTTTCTTTGAGGAAACTATAGAAAAGGTTGTAGTATTGGCAACTCTTATGCCAATAGTTGCGGGTATGGGAGGTAATGCAGGAACTCAATCCATTACTGTGGTTGTCCGAAATTTGGCAACGGGTGAATTGACATTTGGCAATTGGTTTGAAGCAGTTAGGAAAGAAGTTTCCATTGGACTTTTGAACGGTCTTGCCTTGGGATTACTAGCGGGAACATTAGTATATTTCTTTCGATTTAATCTGGCACTTTCCCTTGTGATTGGCACTGCTATGTTCGTAAATATGTCAATGGCAGGTTTAGTTGGATCATGTGTGCCTTTGGTTCTGAAGTTTTTTAAAGTAGATCCGGCAATTGCATCATCCATTTTTGTGACAACATTCACGGATGTATGTGGATTTTTCTTCTTTTTAGGACTTGCGAGTTATTTTATGAAATATTTAGTGTAAATCATGAACAAATTTTTCTATCTATTCTTTTTAATTTTTTTTGTATTTCATTGTCAGACAACGGATTTGGTTAAGGATTCCGATACTCTGGTTGAAATAGCTGATGAGGATAAACTACCACCTCCTGTTTCCGGTGAAAATATACAAAATGAGAAAGGTGAATTTGTTTTTAATAATATGAAGGAGCATGAATTCTTTCAGGCTAAATCCAATGATTATAAAGAATTTTATAGAGTAATCGTTTCCAGTGAACAATATTCTGTTCGCCAGATTCGAGGAACATCGAAGATCCAAAGGAAGCCTGATCCGGAAGGGGACAGACTGATTCAAGAAGAAATGGGCAATTATAATATTGTCAATTTAAATGATGAGGGAATTCTCGATGTTTCATTGAATAGTAATACAGGTACGATCGAGGTGATTCGCTTTGATGGGCGAGTTCCAAGAATTAATGAAATCGCCAAAATGATACAAAATGATGTAATGCGATGGGAATTTCTTCATGAATTGGTAGATGATAAAGCACAGATTACAAAATTTAAAGTCTATTACCGAATCATATTGCAACAAAAACTCACCAGAGAAGAAATCAAAGAAAGATTTTTAAAGAAAAAAAAGAAGAGATAATTACTTTCTTAGGATATAAGCTTCAGAATTACCGGAACCTGATTTTCTAATGAATAATCTTTTCTCGACGGATACTCCGAGTAAAACTTGGTAGATATCCGTCAATATAGGTCGTGATGAATAATATCCATGTCCCAGTCCACCGATGCCCATCACGGGATCGTCCACCTCATTTACATTGATTACATCTATACCACTGTATCTACTGCACATTCCCGCTCTCCGTCCTCCGTTTACCTTTTGACTGGCAAGCAATGCATTATCACCCGGTGAACAATACAAGGTTACGCGCTCAGATACTTGAATCAGATTGGGAACAATTTCATAAAATTCTTTGCTGTCATAGTCGGGTGCATTTAAAATAAGTTCGCCTATTATTTTAGAACTTTTATTCTTTCCTATTCCTGATAAAGTCGGTAAAGCTATTTGATGTCCCATAGAATGAACAATAATATGAACCTTTTTCTTGGTTTTTTCCAATGCATTTATAAATTCGTTAAAGTTAATTCGAGAAGCAAGAGCATCTTTGTAATTGGACTGGTAAGTGTCTTTAATGAAGAATTGACCTAATAACGATTCATCTTTACTCCCTGCAGGCCAGGTGAAAACAATGATATCCCCTTGGAATTTCATATCATATTTGATCTGAGAAGCTCTCAGAATAGATTCTTCGAATCCGACATTAAATCCATGAACGAAAAGGATGATTTCATTTTGAGAAGATTTAGATACTTGCTTGATAAAATCATGTTCTTCAAACTCCTTGGAATCCAAAAAGGTAAAGAACTTATCTTTGGAACCTAGATTGGCAAAATCCAAGGAACCAATTGCATGGTGTGCCGGGACATTTACTTGGCAGCTACCAAATCGTAAACCTTCACCTTTATTGCTAGTGTAAAACGAATTCGAGCAACTTTTCATTGCCATCGGATGTCGGTCGCGAGTCGTTGCGAAGTAGATATCCAGAGATTGGGTTGTATCGAATGGATTTTGAATTCTCTCGTTGATGAGATTTCCCACGCTAGGCTTTTCACAGTTGATAAAAAAGCTCATGAGTGAAACAAAATACAAAAGGATAAATGCATTCTTCATAAATACGATTTCAGTTCCGACAGTAAATCTGTCAATCAAATCACACTAAGAGTTCAGGAGTCCATCAGGACAGAAATTATATTTTTAAGCTTATTCCTATCTTAGTTAAAATCCTCTTGACAACACATAAAGATTTTTATATAATGTAAGAAGTTAAATATATTATTATATGATATAAGAAATATAGGATATTAGTATGAAATATAAAATTAAGATAATGGGAGTGTTGCTACTTTGTAATTGCTTGGCTTTTAATGAAAATGATTTGGATCCAACTTCCAATCCAATTTGGACATTATTGAACCTGGCAGAACTCCAAAGATTGGAAAATATAGAATTTATCCCCGAAATTCAATTGAAACTGCTTGATTCTTCGCTCCCGGAATCAGAGCAAAATGCTTCAATTCAATATGCATTTCGAAAAAAGCAAAAGATGGAATTACCTGAAAATATTCCGGCTTTTGATCTGGACGATCACTTTTTTAGTTATAGCCAATTTTTTTCATCTGATTCCATTCTTCGTTTGCAAGGATTGGGAAGCCATACTTTTGATTTATACACAGTCGAAGAATCGGAAACAATAAAAATTGGGGTTTTAGAATTCGAATTAAGTATAAATTCCAATAAAGATTCCTTGAATTTTAATTTCCAGCCGGAAATGGGAATGGAGAGATTTGTTCTTGAAATTGAAAATGTAAGAATAGACTCTAAGTCCAAACAAGAATTCCACTATGGTTCTGCTCTAATAAGTTATTATGATGGAGAAGGATTTTATGGTGCTTTTACAGAATTGGATCAAGATTTTTCTTTGGATGAGTTCAATGGAAAACAATATTTAATGAAATCAGATGATGGATTGCAATTTCGTATTCTGGAAGAGACAACGGATTTTGGATTGGGATATCGTAAAAATTCTTCCAATGGAAGATATGATTTTTCTGAATATTCTCAGAAATTCAATGATAATAGTTTTTCACTCACTGAAGATGGTTTTTTGTCTTTGAATAGATTTCGAAATAGATCAGGGTGTGAAGATATTGTATGTTTTGCACCAACTCTAGAACCGGAAACTGTTCATATGCAAGAATACCGGCAAGGGCAGCTGATTCATCAATACATACCTGTAGCAATAGAAGAAACCTATTTGCTTAGAAATCTATTGGGATATTTTCAAGGATATACATTTGCCTTTGGAACAGATGCATCTTCATTGTATAGAGCTGACAATAGATCATTTCGGC
>JAFIGA010000284.1 GCA_020831715.1 Leptospira sp.
CTTGGCTTGTAATCTTTAGATTCCATTCTAGACCACTGCTCAGAGCAGAGCGACTTAGATTGGATGAACCAATATAACCGGTGTGATACCCCGTATTTCTCAAGAACAGATAAGCCTTGGCATGGAGTCTTTCTCTTTGGGATTCATAATTGATCTTTATTTCTGTATTGGACAATTTTGCCAGTTCATCCAGAGCTTTCTGATCCGTTGCTCCGAGATAAGTTGTGGTAATAATACGTAATCTCTTATTGGGTTGTGATGTAAATTGCTTCAAAGAATCGATGATTATTCTTACGCCTGTCCATTTGACAAAGGATACCAACCAGCAGATTTCATCACAAGATTGGATTTCTTTTTTTAATTCCGATTCCATTGTTAAACCTTGGTTGCTTCCTGTGAACAATTCACTCTGGGATAAGCCTGATACCGGGGTGATGGATTTGAGATGGTCTGCTAAATTAGAAAAGTAGCGGTTTTCTTTGGAATAGATTGCCTTAAGCAAATCCCCTTCGATTTTTAAAAGATATTCCGAGGAATCAAACAAACTTACATTGTTCTCAAGGTAGTTGGACAACCATAGAATGAAATTGTTGGCAAGTTCAATCTGTAATCGGACTCGGTCTTCGGAATTTCCCAAAGATTCCAAAATGCGATGGAGAAGCTTGGTTAAAAATTTAGTTATAAAAAGACTCGAGTCTGCTGGATCCAATCTTTCCAAGTGGATCTCGTATTGTGTAGAGTTCTTAGCTAGCTTGTCATGCAAAAGGTTTGTTATAATTTGTTCATAGATCCCTTCATTCATGCTGTTAGCTAGTAAAATGGATAGTTCTAAACTATTCAATACATTTTTAGCTAAATTTAAGCTTAGTTGTTAACCTAACCTCTCAAACCAAATTTCCCCCTCATGATAGAATTCAACTCCCTCCATTCGGCTCCCCTCATCCCCAGGTACCTGTTGTGAAAAAATGTATTCGAGTTGCAAAAAAAGTCTTGCTATTTTTTGCCCATAATTGAGAATGATTCTCATGTGCAGAATAACAATCTAAAACTCAACTCGATTTCGAATCTGCATTTTACTCTTTAGCAGGAAATACAATATGATCTACGGACTCAAAAAACCCAATCGAACCCAAGAATACAGGACTATTCTCAATGCACTCAAAGGCAACCAACAGTTGCCATCTAAAATACATTGGTCCAAAAATCAAGTTTGGAATACCGTGCAAACTAAATAGATTATTTCTCACATGATTTCATATTTATTTCAAATCATAAACTTCTAAACTAGGATTCTGAGGCAATTGAAATGTAAAAAATGCAACAATTGCAAGTTTTTTCCCATCATTACTCACAGCCATATCACCCCCATTCATAAATCCTTTATAGGCTTTGGATGATCCGGTTTTTATGTTCAAAATGGTAACAAATTCGCTAGGTGTTCTTCGACTCAAGAATGCGTAGTCGCCGGATGGGTGAATTCTAAAATCATTCGCCGAGGAAGTTTTTAACTCACCTGCTTTCAGTTTCTTTCCTGTTTTCAATTGAAAAATATTGTATTTATTATTGCTTCCTTCATAAGTAACAATTTGTTCCTTTCCTTCATGAATGGCAAAATTTCCTCCCCAACCACCCTGTCCTGCAGTAAACAGAATTTTGCCAGTTGCAGAATCCCAAGCTATAACTCCATTGCTCTTTCCTTCTACCGCAGTATAAACAGTTTTTCCATCACTGGAAAATTGTGGATAAGTATAAACATTGGATTTATTGGGTGATGGAAATTTCTTGATTATTTTTCCAGAATTCGCATCTAGAGTTTGGACTTGAATCACGGAATTCTTGCCTTCCCCTTGAACACCGGATATGGCTATTTTAGTTGCATCAGGGGAGATCCCCATTGACATAGCTCCATTAGCCGAATGTTTATGCAAAAGCTTTCCATCTGCCGCGTTCCAAATAAATACTTTCTCGTCTTGCAATATTCCAAATACCTTCCCATTGGCAGAGTATTGAAGATCAGCAACGACTAACTGATCTCCTAAATCTTCCAGTTTATTCTGAAGAGCACCGGTCATCGCATCACGGATTTGAACGATCATTTTGTCTTGAGTATGATACTTTATCTTACCTGCTACAATAAGTTGTTTTCCATCGGGAGAAAAAGCTGTTTGGCGAATGATTTCCATATCGGATTGAAGAATAGACCATTTGGGTTTTTGGGAAAGTTCCATGGCAAAAATGTTTGGAGCTGTTGCAATAAAGATTGTAATTATTGCAAAACTAATCTTTTGAATTTTAAATATTGTTATTTTTCGTACCATATCTTATAACCCTTATTTTCATTGCAGATAAAATATTAGCTTAGAACTGGATATTATCCGTCTTTCATTTTTTTCAGTCGAATATTTATTGCAAGAAAATATTTTTGAATTATTTTTCACAAAAAACAAGTCTTATTACAGAATAGGAAAATAAAAATGAAAAGTTCGATCTATCTCCGTAAAAACCTCAAGAATTTTTTAGATCAAGGAATTATAACCTTACTATCAATATTACTCTTTGCTTTTCCAATCCAATCTATTGTATCCAAACCTATCATAAATGCAGATCAAATTTCCAAAGGCCAAGTGATTGGAAAATCAATCGAAATCTTAGAGGATCCAAGTGGAGAATGGAAAATTATTGACGTCACACAAGCAGAAAATGAGAATCTTTGGAAGATTGGGACGAAGGATATTCCAAATTTTGGATTTTCCAATTCTGCATTTTGGGTTCGATTCCAATTTTATTCCAATGATTTATATCATCCATTGTTTTTGGAATATGGTTACCCACCGATGGATCTAATTGATGTCTATGCTGTCGATAAACTCGGGAAAGTAGTCTTTCATAAGCAATCAGGGGATTCTGTGAGCTACCTCAATCGAGACATCCTCTTTCGAAATTCGATTTTTGATCTGGATATGGGGAATAGGGAAATAGATAGCTACTATATCAGATTTTCTTCGACAAGCTCTATGAATTTAGACCTGAGAATATGGCATCTATCAAGTCTTATCGAAAAAATAGATATAGAGCAAGGGTATCTCCATATTTACTTCGGGATACTATTTGGATTGATGATATTCAATTTATTTCTCTTTGTAATGGTCAAGGATTTCAATTATCTTCTTTATACGGCTTTCATTTTTGCATCCTTTTTCTTGGATTACACTCTTTTAGGTAATACTTACAGAATATTTAGCCCTGATGTTTCTATCCTAGTAAATCGACATATACCTCTCTACTTAAATTTGGCAAATCTGACAGCATTACTATTTTCAAGAAATTTCTTGAATACTAGTCTTCGAATGAAATATGCTGATTGGGTTTTGATCTTTCTATCAACAATTGCCGGTATTCTTTGTATCTATTCTATTTTTGGTGAATACGGACAAGCGATATCCATCTCCATGCCGTTTTCTTTTGTCGCATATTTATCACTCGGAGTCATCGGTTTGATAGGATATTTTCGGGGATACAAGGCGGCAAAATTTTACCTGATCGGTTTTTCTATATTAATTGTTAGTTCTATTACAATTGTCCTTAAAACTGTAGGAATTTTACCGGTTAATGTCTTCACCAATTATGCAATGTATATAGGTCGTGCAAGTAATGCACTCTTTCTTGCCATCGCACTTGCCGACCGAATCAATGAATTGAAAAAAGAAAGAGAGATGGCACTTACATCCAAGCTTAGAGAATCGGAGAAATTGGGTATCCTGGGAAAGACTTTTCGCAAATTTGTCCCTTTCAAATTCCTGGAATATCTTGGACTGGATGACATCACTAAAATTAAATTAGGTGATAGTGTGGAGATTGAGATGACGGTTCTATTTGCCGACATTCGATCTTTTACTACTCTATCGGAGAAGATGGCACCAGCCGAAAATTTCAAATTTTTAAACGACTTCTTGAATCTGATAGAACCAATCTTCTCCAAAAACTATGGTTATGTGGATAAATACCTGGGAGACGGTGTGATGGCACTCTTCCACCGCACTCCGGGGGATGCGATCAAATCCGCTGTGGAAGCCAATCGAGTGCTGAGGGCTTATAATCTGGGAAGAGCCTCATCCGGATTGGATCCAATTAACATAGGTATAGGAATCAATACCGGAAGATTGATGCTTGGTACCATCGGAACGGAGAATCGTATGGAGATTACAGTAATCTCCGATGCTGTCAACCTAGCCGCTCGAATGGAAGGTTTAACAAAGTAATCGGTGTTCCTATGGACTGGACGGGGATAGAGGTCATGGATAAGAAGTAATTTACTTTTTATCCAATCTCACCCATGCAAAACTTAAGAATATGATGAAAATAATGAACCCAATTGCACCGAAAACAATATCCGTGAATTGGAACCCATGATCCAACAAATATCCAAACAATAAAGGACTCATTGCAGTACTGACTACCGATAGCATGGAGAATATACTTCGAATACCACCTAAGAATTCACTTCCATAAACTTCAGCAAGAACCGCCGTCACAATATTGGTATTGATACCCACAGAGATGCCTGCCGTCATCATATATACAAAAGCAATATATGGATGATTGAAATTTATCAAAATAGCTAGTCCCAAGAGAAAGGGAAATAGATAAAAAGGAAATAGATTCTTAGCTGTCCATCTATCGATCCAAGGACCACTGATGATCGAAAAGAGCATCCTAGACCCGGCGAATCCAATAAAAGAAAAGCCAATCCATTCCATACTCCAAGATTTTTCCTCTCCCAATTGCAGTTGGTAAAAGAAAAAACCGGTCAGTAAAAAAGGCATCACTGCGGCATTGCTAGCAATAATATAGAATTTTATATCTTTAAATAAAAATGTTCTCGAAAATTGGCTCGCACTCTTGGGTAGAACATGGACTTTATTCTTAGCCTCATCATTGAGTAAAAATACAACTAATGGAAGTAAAACTAATCCAATGATTGCCGCACTTAAGAAGAAGCCTATTCTCCAACCGAAATGGGACAAGATGCTTCCAATCACACCGGGGAAAATCCCTTCACTGAGAGCATATCCAATCGAGATCACACTCAAAGCACGCCCACGAGTGGTTGTAAAAATCTTCGAGATCGTAGTACTCGAAATATGACTCATCAGTCCTTGCCCGGCAAATCTTAGTCCCACCAAGCCAAGAATCACAATCCAGATATGATTTGCCGAACCCAA
>JAFIGA010000289.1 GCA_020831715.1 Leptospira sp.
AAAAGATAAATCAAAAATAAATATACTGAACAAAATATCAATTAATCTAAATGAAAAGATTGGAGGACATTTTCTTGCCTATAAATTTAAGAAAAATTTCAATATATCCAAAATAAACAGAAGCAAAACTCTTGAAGATGAATTGAAAGTAATTGATCTTTTAGATATTAAATCAATGGTAATCTTCCCACTATTGATAAAAAATGAAGTAATCGGTTTTCTGGATTTAATGGATAATAAGTCACTGATTCGAAACAAACAATCGATTCAAGAAATTGAAAAATTCATCAATCAATTTTCAATTTCCATTATCAATGTTGAATTAATACAAAACTTAAATACAGCCTATAAGAATTTGAAAGAATCCCAGGAACAATTGATTCAGTCTGAGAAGATGGCTGCTCTCGGACAATTGGTGTCCGGAGTAGCTCATGAAATCAATACACCGCTTGGAGCCATCAAAGCAACTATTAAAAACTTGGAAATAAGTATGGATACTGTATTGAATAAATATCCCAATATCTGGGAAGAATCAACCAAGATTGAATGGGAAATGATTCAATCTATTCTTCAAAATTCCAAATCATCCACTTCCTCTCTTTCAACAAAAGAAGAAAGAAAAATTAGAAGAGAACTGGAATCGAAACTAGTTTTACTAGGAATTGAATCTCCTGATGAAATAGCGGATAATTTGGTAGATATCGGAATTTATACAATTGATGATGATTATGAATTGTTATTCCAAAATGAAAATGTTTTCGATACCATAGATTTTATTCATAATCTTGCCGGATTACAAAGAAAAACTCTGACAATACAACAAGCAGTGGATAAAGCATCGAAGATAGTATTTGCCCTGAAGAATTATGCACATTTTGATTCAACCGATGAAAAACAACTATTTTCTGTACAAGAAGGATTGGAAACTGTGTTAACTATCTATGAAAATTCATTGAAGCAAGGTGTTATTATTGAAAAGAGTTATAACAGTTCTAACTCAATATATTGCTACCCGGATGAATTAAACCAAATCTGGACTAATCTAATTCACAATTCTATCCAAGCAATGAACCACACAGGGACGATTACAATAAGTATTTCGGAAGAACCTATCTCCAAAAGAAAAAAGCAACCTGATCCGGTCCTTTCTAAAAATGATTTAGTCATAACTATTGAAGATGATGGACCGGGAATAGCACCTGAGATTCGGGACAAAATATTTGATGCATTCTTCACTACCAAAAATCGAGGCGAAGGATCCGGGCTGGGTCTTCATATTACGAAACAAATCGTAGATAAGCACAATGGAGAAATTGATTTCGAAAGCTCACCGGGAGCTACTAAGTTTCATGTAAGGCTACCATTTTTGACAGAAAAGAATGAATGAGTTGAAAAATTAACCTTGCCTTTGAAAACTCATATTGTAATTTGGAATCCATTCGGTGGTTATATGAATGAGTGAAGAAGGTAAAAAAGCAATTCTCTGTGTAGATGACGAGAAAATCATTTTAAAAAGCCTCAAGGGCCAATTGAAATCTCATTTTAGCACCAATTACCGCTTGGAGTTTGCCGAAAGTGCTCTAGAAGGTATTGAATTAATTGAAGAATTTTCGAAGGATGGCATAGAAGTCTTAGTTATCATTTCGGATTGGTTGATGCCCGGTATGAGAGGGGATGAGTTTTTGATTCGAGTCCACGAAAAATTTCCGGCAATCAAGAAAATTATGCTTACCGGTCAGGCAGATCCGAAAGCTATACAAAATGCACAATCCAATGCCAATCTACACAAGCTAATATCCAAACCATGGGAAGAAGCAGAACTTGTTTCCACCATCCAAGAATGCATTTCATAATTCTTAAGAATATTTTTTTAAAATTTAATTTCTAACGTCGTTTATTTGATAGCATTAATCTTATATTAACGACTTACTTCATTTATCAATCGACCTAATAGTTGATCGTGTGTTTGCAAAGCTTTAGAATTCGCTTCATAGGCTCGATTCACTTCAATCATCTCCACCATCTCTGTTACAACCGAAACATTGGAAGCTTCCAAATATCCCTGTAAAACTTGAGGCCTATCCTCTTCCCTAATGGTCATAGGTTCTCCTGATTCGGGAGTGTCAGTATAAAATGAATTGCCTTCCTTATTCAAATGGCGAGGATTTTCAACTGTTCTAATTTTAATCTTATCCAAGAACTCCGGTTCTTCAAATCTATTCTGATCAAAATTAACACCATCCTCCGGTTTCGTTCCGATCTTTCTATTGATATAAATTTCGCCGTTTTCTTTTACCAAAAAATTTCCATGGTTGATCTGAATGGGGCCTTTCTCTCCAAGCAGTGGAAAACCCTCCGGAGTAACCAAATACCCTTTCCGATCCAGAATGAAACTTCCACTACGAGTCATTCTTTCTCCACGATTGGTCATTACCATCATGAAAGGCGGACGATCCTTACCGGGTGCATCTTGTAACATTAGGTCGAAGGCATTGTCAGTTTTTTTAACCGCACCTTGTTCGAATCTTGTATAAACTTCATTCACCTCACCACCTAGTCCAATCTTACCAACAACCGGAGCTGTATCAAAAGAACCCATTGGAGTTTTGCCAACACCATCTTCTGCGAATCTGTGGATGAGAAGTTCAGGAAAGGTTTTAAAAATTGTGGTATCTCTTTTAAATGCTGTTTTATCTGCATTGGCTAAATTATTCGCTATTGTATCCATTCTGGTCTGCTGTAAATTCATCCCATTTGCGCCGGTGTAGATGCCTCTAATCATAAAAACCTCTTTCTAGTATCATTATCGAATTTTCTGTAATTTTCGTGATCTCTTTTCAAAAAAACTTGATCTTTTACGACATAAATCGAAAATAAAACAACAAGGATGATTTATGAAAATTAGTTTTTCCAATTTCCCACAAAACCTATCAGAATCCGATATTGAAAAAATATTCCAAGAATTTGGAGAGGTACAAAAATTAACTCTTAAACGAGATAAAATAACCAAGAAATCCATGGGATTAGGAACATTAGAAATGGATGACTCTGCAGGCAAGAAATCCATCGAATCCTTAAATGGAAAAGAAATGGAAGATAAAAAATTATCCGTTGGAGACCTGGAAGAACTCCAAGCCAAGGTTCAGGCAGGAAAATCCGGTGCTAAAACATCCGGCTACAAAAGCGGGGGCAAAATGTTCGGCAACACATCAGGTGGTGGAAGTTCCGTAGGGATCATGCGTCGTGGTGGAAACCGAGGAAGCTAAAACTTAAATGTCCAGCAATAAAGGATATTTTATTTCTGTAGGAGGGGGAGAAAACCAACTCCCGCTCATCCGGAAAGTTCATTCTCTGGGAACTAAAGTTGTAACTATTGATAAAAATGAATTAGCACCCGGGTTCGAATATTCTCGTGTAAAAATCATAGAATCAACCAATGAATACAGGAAAGTATTGAACTCTCTTTCCCATGTTCCTCTAACTGACAAGTTAGTGGGAATTGGTTGCAGATCTTACGGGAAAGCAAGTTATACCAATGCTTATATTGCAGAGAAATTAAAGTTACCCGGATCTCCATCAAAAATAATCAGATTGTTCTTAAACAAATTAGATTATTTAAACCGCCTTGAAAAATTCGGAATACCGATACCGAAAATTATCACTTGGAAAACGAAGTCCGATTTAGTAAAAACACTTCAGGAATCCAGATTTCCATTAATTCTAAAGCCAATAAATGGAAGTGGCAAAGCTGATATTGAATTTTTTAACACGGCTAATGAATTAAAAACAAGAATTGATAAAAAGTTTCCTAACCCAAGTGAATATTTCCTTCAAGAATATATCCATGGAGATGAAGTTACCGTGATGGGCATGGTGGATGGAAAAGATTTTCACCTTATATCCATATCTGATAAAATTACGACTTTAAGCCCTCCCTTTATTGAAAGAGCACATATCCTTCCAAGCAAACATATGGATTATCTTTCAGAATTTACCATAATTATGAAAAATATTTCAAAGCATCTAGGCTTAAAACACACTCCTTTCTTGGCAGAATTTAAGATTGATGAAGAGGGTGATATATTCATGCTGGAAGCAGTTCCGGAAGTTGGCGGAGAGTATCTTGCTGATTCTCTAATTCCAAATTTCTATAAATTTGATTATTTTAAATCCTTATTTGCTTTGTTGACCAACAATTTTAAGCCAGAAAAAATTCCTCTAACCCACAGCTTAAACAAAACTGGAGTTATATATTTTTCTATCCCTAAAGAGAAGAATAGATCAGTAAAATCTATCGAGCCATTTACATGTGCAGATGATGAGAATCTATTCTTGGAAAAGAACTTAAAGGAACCCAAAAGTTCAATATCATTTTCTTCCGGCAATTCTTGTCGAGCAAAAGTAGTTGGTTTATTGACAACTTCGGAGAAGGAAAGTAACTCTTGGTTAGAATCCATTGAAAAGAGGATGGGTGTTGCATACAAATAAAACCCAGGAAGTCTGGAATAGCCATTACACCAAATTAAAATCGAAACTTACATTTCCTGATGAAAACTTGGTAAGAATCCTCTCCAGAATCGATCCCAATTTGGAAGAAAAAGGATCAGCTTTGGATCTAGGCTGTGGTTCAGGAAGACATTCCGTACTGCTTGATTCCATGGGCTGGAAAACTACCGGATTGGATTATACCAAGGAATCCATTCATCTGCTAAATGAACTTGCCCCTCACATAAAGGGAATCGTTTCTGAAGCACCGCCCTACCCATTCGCAGATAAATCTTTCGATGTTGTTGTGGCATGGGGAGTTTTGCATTACAATTCAGATGAGATGATTGCACAAATTTTACAAGAAATCAAACGAATCCTTAAAAGAGACGGATATTTTATCGGAACAGTCAGGTCACAGAAGGACACATTGCTCTCTGTTGATAAAAATCAAGAAATGAATTTAAATGATTTAAAAGGAGGATACGTCCAGCTCTTTGATGAGTCTAAACTTCGTAATATTTTAAATATGTTTGGTGATGTTCAGATTGGATATATGGAACGAACACTTCTTGGTAATATGGAAAAAATTATTTCACATTATTTTTTTCAAGTAAGAAATATAGCATAAAAACAGTTCCGTGAAAAAACTATTAACCAATAGGAAAGTTTCTTGAACCATAAAAATTCCGAAATTACAAATAGTCCCAACACTCCCAATACTCAGGATTGTCCTATAAATAAATGCAAATCTTGCGACTGGATATTTTTATATACTTCTCAATTCAACAATTACAATCTACCGATTTTTCAATGTAATACTTGCAATTTACAGAAAGTTCATCCCTTTCCGGATGATATCGGAAAATATTACTCCGAAGATTACTACAAAGGGAAAGCAGAATATTCCTATATAGATGAAAGAGAATCATATAAATATCATTCCTATGTATGGGATGATAGATTAAATATTATTCAGAAAGTATATAAGAATAGATTTGTCAATAAAAAACCAAAAATTCTGGAAATAGGATCTTCCTTTGGTGGCTTTTTATCAAGAGCGCAAAAAATGCAGATGGAAGTGCAAGGTGTGGAAATCTCTCCCTATGCGGGAAAATACGCCAATGATAATGGAATTCCTACCTATATAGGAACATTGGATGAGGCAGAGCTTCCTGAAAATTATTATGATATTATTGTTTTAAGTGAAGTAATAGAGCATTTACCCAATCCCCGAATTATTTTTGATCATTTGGAAAATTTGATGAGCAGTAATTCCATACTGGTTATCCAAACGGCAAATTTTGATGGATGGCAAGCAATTTCTGAAAGAGAGAACTACCATTATTATCTTCCGGGACATCTATATTATTATTCGGAAAGTATTTTAAAAACTATATTAAGTTCGCGAAATGATTTTAGCTTCAAAGTATTTTATGGTTCTGATGTAGGTCTTATAGCGAAATGGAAGAAGATGCGAGGAAGTTTTAAAAATCTCTTGGACTATTTTAAATGGCTTAGAACGGGCTATTATCATTGGAAGAGTAAGTTTAAATACAAAGGTCGACCATTAACCAGTGGTTTTGTTCTCTATGCCTTTAAGGGCGGTAGAGATTTTGAAAGTGTTGAGTAAACCTGTTCTGCAATTCCAATAGAATCGTTCTTGGATATTTCTTTGGATTGCTCATCGGTAAGCATATCTTCAAATATCTCTTCCGCATAACCACCATGAATCATCTTGTTTTTGGAAACCGAATTTTTCATTTCTTTCAACATTAATTTCACAAACATAGACTCAAATTCGACACTGGCATCATATAATTTTTTTCTGTAAGGATCTTGGGCTATTTCCGATTTTATATCTCTAGAAACAGTTATCTCTGCAGAACTCACCTTCCCTTGGATTGAGGGTGATACTTCTTGCATCAAATAATCATCAAAAGAAGTAACATTTTTGTTTTCATTTCGATTCTGAATATTCTCCATTTTTTTCAAATTTTGTTCCGTAATATTCATTCGATTGGAATAGTCTTGTATCTTAAATATATCGCTCATTGAATCACTACCTCCGCATGCAGTAGACCTGACTTTTTTAAACCTTGTAAAATAGAAATGATATCATTTGTTGTTGCCCCCATGGAATTCAATTCATCCACAAGAGATTTAACATCTTTAATTTTTTTAACAAAAAATACAGAATCGGTTTTATCTTCTGTTTCTGTCCAAAAATATCGGTTCTGAGATTTTGATTCCAATTTAACTTTTAAACCTGTTTTGGAAATTGCCACCTCATCCATGGCGAGATTGCCACCCATAATAACAGTACCTGTTTTTTCATTAATGACAACTCTTGCCGGACTCAATGGTTCCACAGTTAATCCTTCAATTTCGGATAAAAAAGAAGTGTATTTCTTTCCTTCCGGTATTGAAATCTCCAACTCTCTCTGATTTAAGACATTTGCATTCAAGCCTTCTTCCGAGTATGTTTGGTTTAACTTTTCTATAATGGTATTCATCAATGAGTAATTAGGATTTTTAAGAGATAATCTTATGCGAGGATTTTCATCTTCATCCATAGTTGGCTTCGGTAATATATTGATTTCTTTTTCAATGATGGCACCGTTCACGATTAAAGCTGTATTGGAAGCAGATTGTTTCTTGGAATAAGTTCTTTTCCCTTTTTCATCACCTGGCGTAGTAAAATTCAAATTACCGGATGCGACAGCAATCGTTTGACCATTACCTGCTTTGAGTGGACTCTGAAGGAGCACGCCCCCCTCCAAAGATCTGGCATCTCCGATGGAAGAAACAGTTACATCGATTTTATCCCCCGGTTTTACCCATCCGGGAATACTTGCTACGATCATCACAGAGGCAACATTTCTGGTATCTCTGGGTTTTAATTTTGTATCCACTCCCAGTTGGGATAAATAATTGCTAAGAGCCTCTTCGGTAAAAGGAGATCGTCTGTCTCCTGTTCCACTTAAACCTATAACCAAACCAAAACCGGTTACTTGATTTTCCCTTATATTTTGAAAATCTGCAATGTCACCTATTCTAACCTCAGCAGAAAAAAGTGGAGAAGCAATTATCAATAGTATTAAAATTCGAATCATCTAACGACTTCCCTCTTCACCCGATTCACCGAGTAATCGTTTCATGTATTTCAATAGCAATTCCTGCTTTTCAGTATCCGATAATTCCGATGAATAGGTCACGGTTCCATCTTCACCGCGGATTTCTTTCAATCCAATTTCAGGGTTTTGCAAATTTCTGGGTGTCGGATGGGCGGAATAATTTATTGTAAGATTGGCAATACGACTGTATTCAATGCTTCTTCCCACTTCAATATCTTTCTTGGAAACAAAACCTTTGATTCCCAAAATCTGCCTATCATTGTCGAATTGGGTTTCACGTCTTCCTTCAATTTCTAAAAGCCCCGTTCCGGGATCTTGCCCAATAACTCGAACGGCAATGGATCCAAGGATCTTACCTGATGTTTTGGATTTGGTGAATGTATTTCTGGCAATGGACTGATCCGATTCATATCCTTTGATTTCCGGAATCATTTTCTTGTCCGGATTACTCATTATTTTATGATCTGAATCGGCTTTGTATTTTGCCTCGTATTCAACCTTCAATGGTTCTTTAAATAGAACATTTAGAACATCACCGTTTCGGACAATCTGACTACTGGAATAAGGATCCTTATCTTGCCAAAGAGATGCGTTGCTGGATTCCTGGCTCACCAGAAAATGAGTAAAACTAAATCCTAGGATAATTACAAAAATAAATTTTGTAATTTCTTTAAGTATTTTTTTCACTCTTCTATTCATTTTTTATCGCTTCAGTTGGATCGCAGTGGATAGCATGTTATCCGATGTTTGAATGGCTTTGGAGTTGGACTCGTAGGCTCTTTGGGCTACAATCATATTCACCATTTCTTCTACGATTTTTACGTTACTCATTTCCAAAAATCCCTGAAGAACATTGCCGAATCCTTCTTCCCCGGGAAGTCCCGGAATCTCCGGACCGGAGGCTACAGTTTCGCGAAATAAATTCTTTCCTATTGCTTGAAGCCCTGCCGGATTTACAAAACGATACAATTCAATCTGTCCGATCACTGTGGGACGAATATCATTTCCAATTTTAACAGTAACTTCACCCTCTTCCGCTATTTGAAGGGTATTCAATATTGCCCCTTCCGGTAAAGTGATAGGAGGCTCCAAAAGGTGACCGTTCGAAGTTACAACTTGTTGCCTTGAGTCTATTTTATAGGATCCGTCGCGAGTGTATCCGAACGTTCCATCCGGAAGTTGAATCTTAAAAAATCCCATTTCCGATGTGATCGCTAAATCCAATTTATTGCCGGTAGCTTGAAAAGATCCGATCTCAAATAACTTTTGTGTTGCGGCTGTTCGAACCCCATGTCCAACATTGACTCCTGTAGGGATTTCAGAAACTGCAGTTGCAGGTGTACCGGCAAGCACTTGGTGCTGATAAACCAAATCTTCGAAATCAACTCGATTTTTCTTGAAACCAGTCGTGTTTACATTCGAAAGGTTATTGGAAATAGTATCTATGTGAAATTGCTGAGCTATCATTCCTGTAGCCGCAGTCCAAAGTGATCGCATCATAATCAGAATCCTCTTCTAACTATTCTATCGGTAGAATAGAAAAAAAGATAAATGCAACTTTTTCGTATTTATGTCTCTATTTAATTGAAAAATAGGATTTTCAACTGATAGGTAGGGAGTTTTTTTGACGGCTCTTTGCATTTCCAAGCAGGCAATCTGACGGCAAAAAAATTCCCTACCTAGATTCCACTCGAACCAAATCCACCCTCACCACGCTGTGTTGCAGATAGATCTTGGGCAATTTCCCATTGGATAGACTCTACTTTGGATAGAATAATTTGAGCAATTCGCATTCCATTTTCTACTCGAAATGGTTTATCATTTAGATTCATGATAGGAACAAAAAATTCCCCTCTGTAATCCGAATCGATTGTTCCGGGAGAATTGATGATGAGTAGCTTTTCTCTACTTGCAAGACCGGATCGGGGTCTCACCTGGATCTCAAATCCCACAGGTATCTCACAAGAGATTCCTGTGGGAATCAATTGCACTTCTCCCGGTTGAATGATGCATTCTGTATCGATACAGGCATGCAAATCGTAACCTGCGGCTCCATCAGACTGTCTGTCGGGAATAGATGCATTTGGTTTTAGTTTTTTGATTTTAACAATAGTTTTCATTTCTAAGTGTATTAAAGTCAGTGAGGAATTTGTTTAACTTGAGATGATTTTAAATCACCAATAAGAGAAAGATGAAAATTATCCAACTGAAAAGACTCAAGAAAAACTTGGTTCAACTCATCCAAATTCACTCTGGAAATAAGTTCTATTCTATCCAGTAGAGAATAGAACTTACCGTAGTAAATCTCTTGAATTGCAATATTGTTCATTCTGGATTCAGTCATTTCGTAACCCATTGCCAATCCACCGACAATATTGGTAATAGAATACTCCAGCTCTGATTCTGAAAATCCTTTCTTGACTATTGATTGTATTTCTTTAAGAATTAACCGTATCGCTTTTTCGGTATTTTGGGGAGATGTAGCGCAAAATATAGAAGTCAAACCTGAGTTATGATAACCGGAAGGAAAACATTGTATCCCGTAACAATATCCCTTTTTCTCTCTTACTTCTTGAAACAATCGCGATGCCATCCCACCGCCCAATATGTTGGACGCAATGATAAGAGCCGGTGACTTTGGATGTGAGCGATAGTATCCTTCTGCACCCAGATAAAAATTTACTTGTTCAATTTTTCTTTTGTGAAATTTTTTAATAAATTTTTTGGAGATGATTCCTGTATTTTTAATAGTACCTACAGGTGAACCCAAGTGATTGCTTGATGGTAAATCGGGGTAGAATTCAGATTGATCTGAAATATGATTCCCTTTAAGGGAATTTTTTTTAGCTACAATATTTGTTTTGGTTTTGGATTTTTTATTGATTTTAAGCTTATAGGATGATTTTGAATTGGTGCTGTCGCTCGATTCAGAACTGATAGGAAAAAATTTAAAAACCAATTCTTCAATTTCTTCCAATGTTGTGTTGCCGGACACTGATAGAATTATATTTTCCGGTAGATAATGCTTCTTGTAGAATTTTTTCAACTTAGATTCGGTAACATTAAGAACAGATTCTTTGGTTCCTGCAATATTTCTTCCTAATGGGTGACCACCAAAAATCTCGTGGTAGTATTCATCATAGAGAAAATCTTCCGGGCTATCTTCATAACTTTTAATTTCTTCAACGATTACTCTTTTTTCCAATTCCAGATCTGAATTTTTAAGTAAAGGATTATAAACCATATCGGACAAAATATCCAGTGCCAATGGGAGTTCATCTCTGATAAGACTTACATAATATGATGTATATTCTCTTGATGTAACAGCATTGATAGCACCACCAACTTTTTCAATGGCTTCAACAATTTGACGAGAGGTTCTCTTACGAGTTCCCTTAAATAGCATATGCTCAATGATGTGAAAGTAGCCCAACTCATCATCGAGTTCAGTAGACGATCCATGTCTTAAATATACTCCACAAGAAACGGATGCAACGTGATTTACAGGTTGAAATAGAACTGTAAATCCATTGGGATAGACTTTTTTATGAAGTGTTTCACTGTAAGCGGCTAGATTGGACTTACCCAATCTAGCCATGAAGTCATTGGTATTCATCTTTGAGGATTGAATTACTGAATACCTGTCCTGTTAAGTAGTAGCGTTTGGTTGAGGGACATCTTTTCTGGAAAGATCGATTTTCCCTTGTTTGTCGATACCAATTACTTTAACTTTAATACTATCGCCTTCTGAAACAACATCTCTCACGTTCGCAACACGTTTGTGATCTAGTTTGGATATGTGAACCAAGCCTTCTTTACCGGGAGCGATTTCAACAAAGGCACCGAAGTCTGTAATTTTCTTAACTATTCCGTCGTATACTGTTCCGATATCAATTTCTTTAAAAATTCCATCGATCATGGACTCAGCCTTCTGCAAGCAATCCAGATTGCTACTGGCGATTACTACTTTACCGGTATCATCTACGTTGATATCACAACCGGACTGCTCAATGATGGCTCGAATATTCTTACCACCCGGTCCAATGAGTTCGCCAATACGATCTTTAGGAATCATCTTGATGTGAATTCTCGGAGCGTTGGAAGACAAATTATCCGCAACCTTGTCAACTGATTTCAGCATTTCGCCCATGATATGGTCGCGACCTCTTTCAGCCTGCTCAATTGCTTTTTTAAGAACATCCAATCCTAAACCGGTTACTTTTAGATCCATCTGAAAGGAGGTGATTCCTTTTTTTGTTCCGGCAAGTTTAAAGTCCATATCTCCGAAATGATCTTCGATACCTGCAATATCACTGAGTACTGCAAAGCGACCTTTATCATCGCTAAATAATCCCATAGCAATTCCCGCCACTGGATTGGTGATGGGAACACCACCAGCCATCATAGCAAGTGTTCCACTGCATACGGATGCCATAGAACTTGAACCGTTGGATTCTAAAATTTCTGAAACCAGTCGTATCACATAAGGGAATTTATCTTGAGTAGGAAGAACTTTTTTGAGTGCTCTCTCAGCAAGGTTACCATGACCAATCTCACGTCGTCCGGGTCCCATACTTCTTCTAACTTCTCCTACGGAAAATGCAGGAAAATTATAGTGTAACATGAAGTTTTTTTCTTTCTGACCTTCGAGACTCTCATATCTTTGATTGTCCATAGCAGTTCCCAGAGTCATTACTCCCAAAGACTGTGTCTGCCCTCTTGTAAATACAGCAGATCCATGTGCGCCGGGAAGAACATTTACTTCACATTCAATTTTACGGATTTCATCAGGCTTTCTTCCGTCAGCTCGAATTCCGTCCGTTAGCACAGACTCACGAACAACTTCATATTCCAACTCGTGGAGATAGTTTTTAATATCTTTAATATGTTCATCCGTTCCAAGCAAATTCTTAAAATGCTCAACTGTTTCTTGGTTGATAGCATTTATGTCATTGGATCTCTGAACTTTATCATTATTTCTATTAGCTTTTGTTAATTTATCAAAAGCGAATTCTCTGACTTGCTTCAAAACAGTTTCATCAGGAACTCTAAGCTTCACTTCGCGCTTTTGAATATTCATGGGAACTACAAATTCTTCTTGGAATTCTACCAATTCAGAAATCGCTTTCTGGGCAAATGTCAAAGCAGCCATCATATCTTCGTTGGATATTTCGTTGGCTTCTCCTTCAATCATGACTATATTGGTTTTAGTTCCGGCAACAATTAGATCCATATCGGAATCCAATAATTCTAGGGTGGTAGGATTGGCGATGAATTCACCGTTAATTCTTCCGACTTTAATACTTGCTATAGGACCGGAAAAAGGAATGTCAGATGCAGTAAGAGCCGCGGATGCCGCGGTAATCGCATGACCGGATATAGATGTATGTTTATCTGAAGATAAAACTTGGACTTGCATCTGAACTTCACAGAAGTATCCTTCCGGAAACATCGGACGAATTGGTCTATCGATAAGTCTGGAATTTAAAACTTCAAATTCAGAGGGCTTAGCTTCTCTTTTGAAATATCCACCGGGAACCTTACCAACTGAATACATTTTTTCATTGTATTCACAAGTTAGAGGAAAAAAGTCTTGTCCTTCTTTCGCTTCACTTGTTGCACAAACGGTAGCTAGCAAAACTAAATTGCCACATCTATAAACTACAGCACCATGAGCTTGTTTTGCCCATTTACCGGTCTCGATGGATATAGTTTCCCTACCGATCGTCTTGGAATGTAAAAAGCTCATTTTCTAATACCGAGTTTTTGGATTAGAGTTTTGTAGCTATCCACATCCTTTTTCTTAAGATAATTGATCAAACTTCTTCTTTGGTTCACAAGCTTGATTAAGCCTAACCGAGAATGGTGGTCTTTTTTGTGTTTTTTAAAGTGCTCGTTCAAATCTTTGATTCGAGTTTCGAGAATAGCGATTTGCGCTTCCGTAGATCCAGTGTCTTTTGGATTCTTGCCATAAGTTTCTATAAGATTTTGTTTTTGTTCTTTCGTGATCATGATCTTCTACTGCTTTTTTTACCATTTTTTCAGGTTTTGTGTTTTTGAAAATACAATTTTATAGGAAAACTCGAATATACTGCCAGTCCATGTGATTTTTTTTTCTACACCATGCTAGACAATTCCCCAAACTGTCCAGGAGAAGAAAATCTCCCTCCAAATTCTGTATACCCTCTAATTCAGGTGATCTTCCCGATCGAATCCAAGGTTTGTGTTCCTCTCCTACGGTAATCTTTGGCAGATTCATCGCTTGTGGAATAGAGATCCCATCTTCCGGGGAAATGTCTTCCCAGGTTTTAGCCTTTTTCAGCTCAAAATCACCTACACTCAATCGAACCAATTTTTTCAATGATATCGGAAAACCCAATTTTTCCCCAATGTCCATCGCCATCTTACGAATGTAGGTGCCAGAGCTGACTCGAATATCAAATACTACAGAATCGAGTTGGAATTCAAGAATTGCAACCCTGTCAACTCGTATCGGTCTTACTTTAGGAGCTACCACGACTCCGGAACGATGGTAGTCGGAGAGTCTTTTTCCTTGGAACTTCAGTGCAGAAACCATGGGAGCCGTTTGTTCCGTTTGATCATTTAGACTTAGGATTGAATCTTGGAGCAATTGTCCGTCTTTCCAATCTTCTTTCCAGACACGATGAATCTCATCTTCATTAACTTGGTTTAGAATCTCTCCCTCAGTATCACCGGAGTCGGTGGCAATTCCGAGATTCAAAGTTACTTGGTATGTTTTATCCATTTCGAGGAATAGACCGGCAAATGAGCAAGCCTTACCTGATGGAAGAATCAGTAAACCTTCGGCAAATTTATCCAAAGTACCGGTGTGACCGAGTTTGGATAGATTCAATTTATGTTTTAACTTTTGTACTACTTGAGAGGATGTTAATCCGGGTTTTTTGTGAACAAGAAAGAATCGATCCAAAAAATATTAGTCCTTGGAATCGGATTCTATTTGATCGTCGTGATCCGGCGATTCCTCATCGAATTCAGAGTCGTCGGATGAATTGACTTCTATTGGCGGAGCCGATTCATCAATCAAACGATTTACTTCTAAACTTTTGATATAAGCACTGTCCCAAACGAATCTTAACTTCGGAGTATAACGCAAGCCCATCTTCTTGCCTATCATGCTTTGAAAAAAACCTGAAGCCGAAACTAGTCCCGCTGATAATTTTTTTCTCTCATTATTAGTGCAATAAGCAGTATAAAAAACAGTAGCTTGTGACATATCAGAGGCTAACTCTACTCGGTGAATCGTAGCCATAAGAACACGTGGGTCTTTCACTTGTTCCGAATTGATGAGAGTTGCAATGGTTCGTTGCATCTCTCTCTCGATTTTCTTCTTACGAATCTCGTCCATAGAAATCTAGCCCGTATATGTTGCCTTGATCCTTAGAACCAAAGCAAGTCTATAGTTTCTTGGCGACCTCATTGATTTCAAAAGCCTCGATTGTATCTCCGACCTCAAACTCGTTAAAACCTTCCAACAAAATACCGCATTCAAAACCGGACAGGACATCGGCAACATCATCTTTCATACGTTTCAATGTCTTGATCTTTCCTTCGAAGGTAATCTCTCCTGATTCTTTGGAGATAACTCTAACGCTAGAATGACGAGTAATCTTACCGGATGTAACCATACAGCCTGCAATATTTCCCAATCTTGTAATTTTGAAAATATCTCGAACTTCGACAGTTCCGATGATTTTTTCAATTTTTTCAGGATCAAGAAGACCTTCCATAGCCGATTTGATTTCGTTTACAACATCATAGATGATACTGTAGTATTTGATCTGAACTTTTTCTTTCTCGGCAAGTGCCACTGTTTTCGGGTTGGCTCTTGTATGAAAACCGATCACAAAAGCGTTGGACGCGGATGCAAGCATGATGTCTGTATCTACAATCGCACCGGTTCCGGCATGAATCACTGTTAAACGAACATCGTCTGTGGAAAGTTTTTCCAATGCTTCTTTTACTGCTTCAGAAGATCCTCGAACGTCAGCCTTTATGATAACTTTAAGTTCCTTGAGTCCACCCTGCTTGATAATGTCATTCATTGTGTCCAAAGTAACACGAGATTGCTTCCCTGCTTGACCCACTCTTTCGTAGTCTTTTCTGGACTGAGAAATATCTCTTGCTTCTCTTTCGTCTTTAACGCAGTCGAATGGTGCTCCCGCATCGGGAACAGCTTCCAAACCGGTGATTAATACCGGAGCAGAAGGACCTGCTTCTTGAACATTCTGTCCAAGATCGTTAAACATTGCTCTTACACGACCCGAATGAGTTCCTGCAACGAATGGATCTCCAATACGCAAAGTTCCCGTTTGGACAAGAAGTGTTGCAACAGCACCACGTCCCGGATCCAACTTCGCCTCAACGATGCTTCCTTTGGCTCTTCTTTTCGGATTCGCTCTAAGATCCATCATATCTGATTGCAGAACAATCATATCTAAAAGATGATCAATTCCAATATTATTCTTAGCTGATATTTCACAGCAAATTGTGGTTCCACCCCAATCTTCCGGTTGCAATCCAAGAGAAGAAAGATCTTCTTTTACTTTTTCCACATTTGCCGAAGGCAGATCAATCTTGTTGATCGCTACAATGATAGGAACATTCGCTTCTTTCGCATGAGAAATTGCTTCAATTGTTTGAGGCTTAACGGAATCATCCGCCGCAACCACAAGGATTACAATATCTGTAACACTCGCACCCCGAGCTCTCATCGAAGTAAATGCCTCGTGACCGGGAGTATCCAAGAAAGTAATATCACCCTTCGCATGAGGAACTTGGTATGCTCCAATATGCTGTGTAATACCACCTGATTCCGAATCAGCGACTCTACTCGAGCGAATAGTATCCAATAATTTCGTTTTTCCATGGTCAACGTGACCCATGATAGTTACAACAGGTGGACGCTTAATTTGATCTTCTGCGCTGTCTACCTCTTCCTCAATCACTGTCTCTTCATAGAGTGAGATGATATTAACTTTGCAGCCGTATTCATCAGCAAGTACGATTGCCGTTTCCGCATCTACTACGTTATTGATAGTAACCATCAAACCCATTCTCATGAGTTTTCCAATGACATCACCCGGTTTGAGATTCAACTTCTTGGCTAACTCACCCACTTGAATGTTTTCCATGATGGAAACTTCTTTTGGAACTGAGGTAGCTGTAACAGACTGACCTTTGGATTTCTTATAATTTTGTTTAAAGAACTTTGTATTCTCAGAGAACTGCTCAGCTCTCTTCCCTTTGTCAAAATGACCGGCTCCACCCTTTTTCTTGTTGGGACCACTAGTCCCACCACCTGCTCCGGGGGGAGGAATAAGATCGCCACCAACCTGAATGGGTCGTGCACCACCGGCACCTCTTGGACCACCACCTTGACCACCGGGTCCGATTGGTCTGGCTCCACCGGCACCACGGTATCCACCGCCGCCTGCTTGTCCGGGGCGACCACCCCGATCACCACCCGGTCTTGAAGAGTCTCCCCCTCGATTGGTAACCGGTTTTTTTACGGGTCTGGAAATGATAGGATTTCTGTCAGATCTTGCTGCAAAAGGAGATGCTGTAAGAGGAACAGCGGACTTTTTAGGAGATTCCGGTTTATCATTAATGGGTTTGGTCTCAACGGAATCTTCCCCTGAAGGTCTATTTTTGGGCTCAGAGATTGTTTCAGGAGTATCAGTATCTTGGCTATCTGAAGACTCAATTACTGTTTCCGATTGACCGGCTTGTCGAATAACTCTCGGTTTTTGCGGCTCAGGAAATGGTTGATTAGAAATACTTTGCTTCTTTGTTTCTTCTTGGTACAATTCAGAAAGATCCTTTTTAGAAGATGTTCCTGTAGAAGCTGGTATATAAGAAGATTCAGATCTTTTAGCCGGTTTTGTGACTGAAGCCTGCGAACCGGTTGGAGTAGAAGATGATGCTGAAGCCTGCGATTTTTCCGCAGGTTTCTTCTTAATCTTAATCTTCCCTTTTTTAGGGTCGCCCGAACCTTTCTTTAATGTGTCTTTGATTGATTTTTGATCTTCCATATATCTACGCAGGTGTCTCCTATTCTTCCACCCATTCCACTGATTCCTGAAGTAATCTTAGGACATGCTCAGCTGTTGTGGGTCCTACACCCGAGATGGATGCTAAATCCTCCGGGCTGATCTCAATGAGTGTTTCTACATCAGTAATACCACCGGCAATCAGAAGATCGATCACTCTAGGAGTTAGACCGGGAATTTCTGTGAGCGGAGTTAGGTCTTCATCGTCCTCTTCCACTTCAGAATCTGCTTCTGCTTGTGCGTTAAAGAGGCGATCTAATTTTTCTCTTGCTTCCGGAGAAGCCAATTCTTGATTGTATTGACTAACAGTTTTTATATCTATTTTATAACCACTCAATTGAGAAGCTAATTTTACATTGGAGCCATTGATTCCAATTGCAAGTGAAAGGGATTCTTCCGGAACGATAACTAAAGCATCACCTCTCTTTCTGTCGGCATGAACTTCTATGGGTTTAGCCGGAGAAATCGCATTGGAAATAAATTGAGATGGATCATCGGAATATTCAACTATATCAACTCTTTCATTCCCCAATTCTCTAACGATGGATTGAATTCGAACACCCTTCATACCTACACAAGCACCCACCGGGTCAATGTCGGATTTGTTGGCATAGACAACTACTTTCGTTCTAATGGATGGAATTCTCGCCACATCCCGAATTTCTACGATACCGTCATAAATCTCAGGAATCTCCATTTCAAACAATTTCTTAACGAAATCTCCTGAGGCTCTAGAAAGCGTAATCACCGGAATGGGTTCTTTGGGTCGCAACTCCACTCTGGAGATGATTGCTTTTAACCTGTCGCCTTGACGATATTTTTCACCCGGATTCTGATCTCTCTTGGGCATTATCCCTTCTATCTTTCCGAGATCGATTAACATAATATCACGTTTCCAACGCTGGAAGTATCCATGAGTTAACTCGCCTTCTTTGGCCTTGTATTCTTGGAATAGGATTTCCTTCTCCATATCTCGGAGTCTTTGGAAAATCATCTGTCTAGCTTGGCTGGAAACTATTCTAGAAAGATCCATTGGCTTCTGTTTTTCGAGAACCGTTCCACCAACTTCTGCATCAGAGTTGATTTTCCTAGCTTCACTGATACCGATCTCCAAAGGATTGGGATTTTCTTCATCAATGGATTCGACAACTTTCTTTTCAATTGTAATGAAAACATCACCGGATTTTTCGTTGGAAAATTCAACATGGATTGCTGAATCATTTTCCGGATCGATTTCCAATTTTTTGCGGTATGCAGTTATTAGAGATTCTTTGATGATATCCATCACAGAATCCTTGTCCAATGCCTTATCTTGGCAGAATTGACTTACTGCCTCTATTAAACCTATTTCTTTTTTAGCTAATTTCGTTGCCATAATAATTATATATGTATATACAGGTTTCCTTTTTTTACTCTTTCTAGCGGGAGTTCCAAAACCGGTTTCTTTCCGGATTTTTTCTGTCCCTTACTTCGAAACGACTCCAATCTTAATCTTCCATTGGGGTCAATTTCTAAAAGTTTAAAAACACCAAAGCTAGATCTTCCTTCTTCATCCAAAATTTCCAAGTTCATAAGTAGACCAGAGAAGCGGTATAGGTCATCCGGAAGTCTCAGTTCCCTTTCTGCACCAGCAGATTGGACTTTGAGTTGGTAATCCAACTCAGGGTCTATTTCCTCGATTTTGGAACCGAGGTGTCTGGAAACATTTTCACAATCGTCCAGACTGACAGACCCATACTGATTCTCCAGATGGTCTAAGACTACTTCCATGATCATAGAAACGGATGACTTTTTAATCTTAAATGAAAAAAGCGCAAGGGGATGAACTAAAAATTCTCCCAGAATATCCCTGATCTGTTCTTCGCTGATAGCCAAATAAACCGTCACCTGGAAGATTACCAGGTATCTTTTACAATATATGAAAACTTGGTTGTCGTGTAAAGCAAAAAAAAAGAAGTATCTAGTAAATATGAATTTTCAAAAACTTCTTATACTTTCGCCTCTTTTCCTTGTCCAATGCATCCAATTTAAAGTGGACACATTGAGCCCGGATAATTTGACCCGCATTTCCATTGGAAATAATCCGGAAAACATCAACGTAGAAATTGTAAATAACGTTCTTACCAATATTCCCATCCAAATTCCATACAGATCCGGGAAAGTCTACATCGCTGACAATAAAAATGCCAGTATAAAAGCCTTTGATAGTCAAGGGAATCTGGATTCAGTGATTGGTAGAACAGATTTAGAATATCCAAGCAATACGAGTTTGTATAGTTATAAATT
>JAFIGA010000292.1 GCA_020831715.1 Leptospira sp.
AGTAAACCAGACTTACACAACTTACTGCTCAAGCGATCCGGGCGGATCACTAAGCACTTAGCCTAATTTAATTTTCGACCAATGTCGGATTTTTCCCTTAAACTTTTTTGAGACAAAAAACGTTAAGATCCCGTCCCAAAACCTCGTAATTTTAAGAATTATTTGTTCCGGACAGAGCAAGCATTCCACAAGCTCCTCCGATTTCCTTGCCCGGAGATCGGCGATTCATTACGGGAACTCTGGATGCAGATTTTAATTTTGTTACAAAGTCCTCTATCATAGTATCACTGGGTCTAGTCCAACCAAAGAATTCCGTGTTCAGAGGGATTACATTGAATTTACAATTCCCCACTTTTCGTGCGATCTTTCCCAATAGTTGAATATGCTTATCACTCATATTCACTCCGGGGATCATCACATATTCAAATGTTATCGTTCGACCCAATTCACGAACAAAACGTTCTGCCGCTTCAATCAATTTATCCAGACCGAATTTTTCATTCACATCCATAATTTCAGAACGAGTATTCGGGTCAGGCTGATTTAAGGATATGGCAAAATTAAAAGGCTCTTTATTATCAATATAACGGTGTATCCCCGGAACAACTCCCGCTGTTGAGATAGTAATACGTTTTGCCCCAAGATTCCATGCTTCGGGATGATGTAAAATCGTTGCCGCACGCATTACTTCAAAGTAATTGTGGAGAGGCTCTCCCATTCCCATAAAAACGATATTCGTTGCATGATCACCCACAATTCGTTCCACGCTCAAAACCTGATCCAATATCTGCCATGTCTTGAGATTGCCTTGAAATGGCAATTTCGCTGTAGCACAGAATGAGCAATTTAGAGTGCACCCAACTTGGGATGATATGCAAATTGTTTTTCTGGCACCATCACCTCGTGGAATCCAAACCGCCTCCACTTCTTTACCACCTTCCAATTTAAAAGTGAATTTCTGGGTTCCGTCTTCGGAAACCATGTGAAAACCTACAGGTAGATCGGCAAGTTCGATATATTCGGAAAGTTTTGCCCGTAAGGGCTTGGGTAGATTGGTAAATTCTTCCCAAGTTCTGTATTTATGTTTATACAGACCTTGGAAAATTTGCATCCCGCGAAATGCGGGTTCGCCTAAAGTTTTTAAAAACTCGGAGAGTTCTTGGATAGTCTTCCCCTTAGGTTGGAATTTTTCTTCCTTCATGCATTCTCTTCAATCACATGACCGTCTTCCAAGATCATACGAATAAGCTTTGTCATCTCAGAGGAATATTCCACATCCAAATGTTTGGTGACACCTTCACAGAACCCATTGATGATCAAAAGCTTGGCATCATCCTCGGATAGACCACGAGATTGTAGATAGAATAATTGATCCTCATCTATCTTGGAAACAGTTGCTTCATAGTTGAGGCTTCCCTGTCCACCACTCACATCATTGTAAGGATAGGCATGGGATTGTGATCTGTCATCCATCATGAGTCCATCACATTTGATATGGGAATAGGCACCCTTACTGGAAGATTCGAACTTCACCAAACCACGGTAAGAATTTATTCCTCCATCCAAAGATACACCCTTGGCTAGAATATTGGATCTTGTATTCTTTCCTATATGAATGATTCTTGCACCCGTATCTTGAACTTGTCCATTTCCGGCAAATGCAAGAGACAATACATCCCCGGTCGAGTTATCGCCTTTCAAGACAATGCCGGGATATTTGATTGTGTTGGCACCGATATTACAATCCGTCCAGGTAATGTGAGCATTCTCGTAACAGATCCCTCTCTTCACAGTCCAGTTGTACATATTTTTCTTCCAATTCTGAATGGTTGTATATTCAATCTTCGCATCTTTGAGTGCGACCAATTCAACAACTGCAGTGTGGAAATTAGTTCCCTTATCTTGAACCGATGTACAACCTTCACTGTATTCAATGGTTGCTCCTTCATCGGCAATGAGTAGAGTTCGTTCATATTGACCCGAAGACTCAGCTGTAACTTTGAAATAAGCTTGAAGAGGCATAGGCGTCTTCACACCCTTGGGAACATAGGCGAAACTCCCTCCACTGAAGACACATGAATTCAATGCGGCAAATTTATTATCCCCCGGAGTCACAACCGATCCTATATATTTACGGACTAAATCCGGGTATTCTTGGATTGCAGTGTCTATATCACAGAAAATGATTCCCAAGTCGGTAAGTTCTTTTTTTACATTGGCATAAATCGTCTCGGAATCATTCATGGTTTCAATTCCGGCAAGATATTTTCTTTCATGCTCCGGAATTCCCAATTTCTCGAAACTACGAAGAATCTCGGGATCCACATCATCCCAGGATTTTTTCTTCTTTTGATTGGTTCCTACATAATGAACGTAATTTTCCAAATCAATCTTTGCTTCCGGGATGAATCCCCACTGAGGCATTACTTTATTTTCATATACTTCAAATGATTTCAATCGAAACTCAGTCAACCAACCCGGTTCATTTTTAATGTGAGAAATGGATTCTACAACCTTACGCGAGAGTCCCTTGGGGAATCCATCCGCTTTGTAAAATTCTTGATTGCCTGTATGTTCTTTTTCTGCGACTGTTGACATAGTTTCTACCTCTCCTTTTCCATTTTAGAAACATTCTAAAAAATGTCAAGTAAGCTCTATTGCTAGCTCACAATCGTTTTCATGCCTTGTCTTTCTTCATCGTTCAACACATGACTCCAAGAATCGATCCAAGTAGGATCGGGTTTCTTTTGATCGGAAAACTTCTGACAGATGGAAGACCTGAGCTTACTGACAGTTTGGAGAACTTCTTTCTCTTTAGACTTATCTCGATACAAGGCAAGTTTATCCAAAGCACTGTCTAGATTTCTTTCTACCATAAATAAGAGCAGCTTGCGAAGAAAAATAGGGATTTCTTCCTCTTGTTGCGGATAGAGAGAGGAAGTCCTTGAGCCCATAAAGTTCACAATAAAATTCACAGCTCGAGTTGTGGAGATTTCATTCTGCAAGGGATGAGAAAATAATTCTTCGCGGTAGGTATTCACTAAACTTTTGGGGAAGTAATTCAAGTATAAATCAGTAAAGTCTCCGGGCGAAAACACCTCAGCCTTAAGGCAGATGTCGTATAACCTCATCTTTTCCTCGGCAAGCTGATTCGACAAAACAGGCCTCGATTTCGGAGGATTGGTTGCGTCCATTTCGGACTCATATCTATCCACATTAATAGCTAAACTCTGGAGCTCATTGTTTAATAGAACAGAATGAACAACTTCCTTGTCAATTTTCAATAGGATCTCATCTCTTTCTTCAGAATCACTAATCTTGCCCATTTCCAAGAGTTCATTCATGAATATCTTTAGATTCACTTCATGATCACTCAGATCTACGCCGGCTGAATTATCTATTGCATCCGTAAATATTGATCCACCTAATTTATCGTATTCAATTCTCGCCGCTTGGGTGAATCCTAAATTGCCACCTTCTGATACGGCATTGGCACGAAGTGCATTCGCATCCACCCTTACATCATTATTGGAGGGATCACCCACCTTGGAATTTTCTTCGGAACTTGCCTTCACATAGGTTCCAATCCCACCGTTGTAGAGAAGATCCACAGGAGCTTTCAATATACATTGAATCAATTCTGACCCGGATAGGTGGGTATTGCTAATTCCCAAAGCCTCTCTTGCTTGAGGAGAAATGGAAATTGATTTCTCGGTTCGATTCCACACTCCCCCACCTTGCGATATCAATTTCAAATCATAATTATCCCATCCCGATTGATTGGAATGAAAAAGTCTCTTTCTTTCTTCATAACTCTGAGCGGAATCCGGAGTTGGATCCAAGAATATATGCTTGTGATTGAATGCGGCAATGAGTTTATAATGCTTGGATTCCAACAATCCATTACCGAATACATCTCCTCCCATATCACCGATTCCCACCAAGGTGATGGCTTCACTTCGAAAATCAATTCCCAATAGCCTTAGATTTCTGTCCGCAGTAACCAATGCTCCCCTTGCCGTAATTCCATATTGCTTATGTGAATAACCTCTTGATCCTCCCGATGCGAAAGCATCACCTAACCAAAAGTTCGATTTTTCCGAAATAGAATTAGCTGTATCCGAAAGCTGTGCGGTGCCCTTATCTGCCGCAACCACAAGATAGGGATCGGCTTCATCCAAAGCGAAGGGTGGATTCCCTGAAGCATTGTCGAAGGGAATAATCTCACCTTTACTTCTATTATCCACCAATCCCAATAGACCGGATATATAAAATTTATAGGCTGAAACCATATCCAATTCTTTTTTCAATAAAGCATTGGGGGTCAGAACAAAGGATCCTTTCGAACCTACCGGAACAATGATGGAATTTTTGATCATCTGAGTCTTCATAAGACTCAAGAGTTCTGTTCGGTAATCACTGATTCGATCACTCCAACGAATTCCACCTCGTGCAACAGCACCTCCTCTCAGATGTATGCCCTGAAAATAATTCGAATATACGAATGTTTCTCTATAGGGTCTAGGATCGGGCAAGGACTCAGGTATGGAACTATCAATCTTGAAGCTAAAATAATCCCTTTCCATTCCGGTTCTTGGATCGATTCTTGTTCCGAAAAAATCAGTTCGAAGAATAGATAGAGCTGAGGAAGCAAAAGCATGTAAGGCATCATCTTCTCGAATGGTCTTACCTGCATCTGCTTCTATTTTTATTAAATCTTTGGATGCCGGTTTTCCTTCCCTAAACGTTGTTTTAAAATATTCCCAGACTACATTGGCAAGATTAGGATGATCTACCAGATAACGATTGAATTCTTCCGGATTGAAAACCACATTGGATTGAAGACAATAATCCCTGATAGCCTTGGCGAAAACCAACCCATTCTCATCCAATTCGGACCAAAGAATAATCTCTGAGAGTGAGTCGGAACGAATCTTTCCGATCATCGTGTAATAAAAAACTTTTTGGATTCTATTGTATAAATTCTTTTTATTTTCTATATGGTGAAAGAAAAATTCTGACTTAGCATAAACTTTGGACTTATACTTAAAATGATAAACCCTCTGACTTATAGGCGAAAGACCCATATCATTCAATATTTTTACCCATTGAGAAAGAAAAAATTTCATCCTAGGTGTAACTGCATGTAAAATGGTGGTATCCGGTCTCTTGGTGATTTCAATGTTCAATTCATCATCTCCCAATGCCTCTACCATTTTTAAATCTTGGATGCAGAGTTCAGGCGTATGAGTTGCCTTGTAATCTTCATGGAATTCAACAGCTTCCTTTGGAAAATCTGTTTTGAAACTTTCCAACCATTTCAATTCCAAATGATCTTGCCATGTTCTAAATGAATACTCGACTCTGGATGACGCATCAAACATTTTCTGAGACGTCAACTCGATAGAACGAATCAAATGGAAAGCCTCAACAAAGTTACCGCGCATAACAAAATAACGACTGATAATTGAATCGGGAAATAATTCCCTTAGCACATGATCACTAGACTCCCAAGTGATCTCGGACCAGTTAGCCTCAGGGACGAAGCTAATGAGAAGCCCCATATCATCATTCACAATCACCCCTACCGAGCGGAGAGCGTTTCTTAAGGAATGCTCCAACGTAGCCGAATGAATATTGATATACGATTTTTCGGGAAGTAGAAAAATTAATTCAGTCGGGATATAATTGAACATCATTCTGGTCGTTCTACCCAGACCGGAGAATGGCTCAATCATCTCCCTTTTTAAAAATTCATGAAAGCGATCTCGATAATAAGGGATATCAACCAAAGCAGACGCCTTGGCAAATTGATTCAAACATCCAATAAATAATATCTTTGTATTTTTTTGTATAAAGCAGACATAAAAGTATCTTTCATCTCCCAAAAAAGATTTCGAAACAGACTCGAAGCATTCTATCCTTTCTTCATTTCCGATTGCTTGAAGACCTTGGAACCAAGCGACTGAAGCTTCTTCAATGTCCACATTTCCAAAATTTTTTACAGGCTGGTTGGATTTTATAACAGAACAACCTTCCCAAACATAGCTTTTTGCCAAGAGCCATTCTTGGAGATCTTGTATGTTCTGTGACCAAGAAATACCGGACTCCTGATTCCAATTATTGAACTCTTTAAAATCCAATGTAAGATCTTTTATTTTTTTATAGGATGCATGAATACCTTCTTTTACTTTTTCCAGCAACTCAGTCCTAACACCTAGTATTTCGATATAATACAATTCCTTACCTGGTTGTGGATGAAAATGCAAACTCCTTCCCACATTTAATTCCAGCAGCTGAATTGCTTTACGAATCCTGGAGGCAAAAAAAGGAAGAGAGTCACAAACTATAATAAGGATCGTATGTTGTCTTCTAAGGAGAGGATCTTCAGATCCGGGAATATAAATTCCGGAATCCACTTCCTCATCGTTGTTAAATTGGCAATAATAGCGCTGTATTTCTTTCTCCAAATTGTTTAATTCTGTTGGAGAATAGAAATCTCTAAATAAAGATCCTAAAGACTTGTCAAAATTTCTGTGGAAATTTTCCGCATCAAGAATTTCTTGCATGTATTCCTTCTTCTAGATAGTTGTTTTTGTATTTCCGGTAATTCTCTGCGGTTCTGGTGATGATTTCTCTTTCCTTCTCATTTATGTCTCGGACAATTTTCGCCGGGCTACCCATCACCAAAACACCCGGAGGAATTTTTTTACCCGGAGTAACTAATGACCCGGCGGCTACAAATGAGAATTCACCCAGTTCCACATCATCCATAATTGTAGCACCCATTCCCACAAAGGAATTGTCCTTTAAAGTGCATCCATGGAGTGTTACTCTATGCCCCAAAGAAACATTGTTCCCAATGTTTACAGGATAGACATTTCTTGCGACATGAATTAGAGACATATCTTGAATGTTGACATTTTCTCCAATCCTTATGTAATTCACATCTCCACGAATTAGACATTGGAACCAGATAGAAGAATTTTTTCCGATGTGCACATCTCCTATTATTTCAGCTGAGGGCGCAATAAACGCGGTTGGATCGATGAGGGGCTTTTTTCCTTGGAATTCGTAAATCATACAAGTGTATCCTAATGGAATTGTGAAAAATAACAAGTATTTTTAGTTTTTTGATTTTTTCCTTTACAGAAATTCCCAACCAAAGGAGGATTCAATTAGATCGTATGATTATTCTCCGTAATACTATTCAATTCAAATCAATCTATAGGAATCTCAATGGCACAAGATATTAAAGTCCCTGAAATGGGTGAGTCAATCACCGAAGCAACCATTCTTACCTGGACCAAAAACGAAGGCGACTCAGTGGATGCCGACGAAGTCCTTGCCGAACTCGAAACTGATAAAGTTACAATGGAAGTTAGAGCCCCCGGTGCGGGCAACCTGGCGAAAATACTCAAACAAGTTGGCGATACAGTGACTGTTGGTGAAGTAATCGGGCATATAGGTGAAGGAGCCGGAAGCGGTTCGTCATCTGCACCCAAGCCGGCTGAAACCAAAGCACCATCCTCTTCGGAAAGTGCTCCGCCTCAGTCCGGTGCCGCGGCAAACGACACCATCCCTCCTGCGGCAATGAAACTCATCCAAGAAAATGGTCTCAACCCGAAAGACATAAAGGGCACAGGAAGAAATGGACAGATTACCAAAGAAGATGTGGTTTTATTTTTGGAAAAGAAGCCTGCTTCTTCCGGGTCACATTCCGCTACCGCTTCTACTCCGGCAAAATCTTCTTCCCCTGAAATTCCCAAAGTAACTCCTAAAAACCGAGGGGATGAGCCTAGAGAAAAAGTTGTCCCCATGACTAAACTTCGTCAAACTATTGCGAGACGACTTGTTGAGTCGCAACAAAACGCAGCTATACTTACAACATTTAACGAAGTGGATATGCACAATCTAATGGCTCTCAGATCAACTTACAAAGATAAGTTCAAAGAGAAGCATAATGTCGGATTGGGGTTTATGAGTTTTTTCACTAAAGCAGTGATCTATGCCCTAAAAGAAGTTCCCGAAATCAATGCCGAGATACGAGGAACTGATATCATATACAAGAACTTCTACGATATTGGAGTTGCAGTAGGAGGACCCAAAGGTCTTGTTGTTCCTATCGTTCGGGATGCTGATCTTCTTTCTCTTGCTGAAATCGAAAGTGAAATAGCAAGACTTGCACAAAAAGTAAAAGAAGGCAAGATTTCCTTGGAAGACATGGAAGGGGGAACCTTCTCCATATCCAACGGTGGAGTTTATGGTTCTTTGATGTCAACTCCGATTATCAATCCTCCACAAAGTGGTATATTGGGAATGCACAATATTGTGAAGCGTCCGGTTGCCATCGGTGATAAGGTGGAAATTCGTCCTATGATGTACACAGCCTTATCCTATGACCACAGAATTGTAGATGGAAAAGGAGCTGTTACCTTCCTTGTGAAACTCAAAGAAATGATTGAAGACCCTGCTCGTCTTCTATTGGAAGTGTAAGGAGAATTTATGGAAAATTATGATGTAGTTGTGATTGGAGCAGGACCCGGTGGATATGTATGTGCCATTCGATGTGCACAACTCGGGATGAAAACTGCAATTATTGAGAAGAGAGAAACATTGGGTGGAACCTGTTTGAATGTGGGCTGCATTCCCTCCAAAGCCCTATTAGATTCTTCTGAAGAATTTCACAAGGCGAAGCATGGTTTGGACGTTCATGGAATTACCACCGGAGATGTGAAAATCGATGTAAAGAAGATGATCGCGAGAAAAGACAAGGTTGTGAGTGAAGTAACATCCGGCGTGGATTATCTCATGAAGAAAAATAAAATCACTCGCTATCATGGATTTGGAAAATTAAAATCCAAAACCGAGGTAGAAATTGAATTGAGTGATGGAAAAAAAGAAACCATCCAAGCCAAAAAAATCGTAATTGCTACAGGATCTATTCCTATAGATATCCCAAGTCTTCCCGTAGATGGAAAGCAAGTAATCACTTCCGACCATGCAATTTCTTTGGAAAAAGTTCCCAAACATATGATAATAATTGGAGCGGGAGTCATCGGTTTAGAGCTGGGATCAGTCTGGTCGAGATTGGGAGCTGAGGTTACTATTGTTGAACTTATGCCAAGACTACTTGGATCAACCGATAAACAAATGGCAGCTCTTGCCCAGAGAATATTAGAAAAGCAAGGATTGAAATTTCTATTTGAACACAAAGTCACCGGTGTGGAGAAAGCAGGCAAGAATGTAAAAGTAAATGTCGAAACTCCCAAGGGTGAAAAAATTTCCTTAGAAGGTGATATCTGCCTTGTATCCGTAGGAAGAAGACCTTTCACAGATAATATCGGTGCGAAAGAATTAGGCATTGAGATTACCGAACGGGGAAGAATCAAAGTGCAACCTAACGGTTTTCAGACATCTGTGGATAATATCTATGCCATCGGCGATGTTGTGGACGGCCCCATGCTTGCCCACAAGGCAGAAGATGAAGGAATTGCATTGGCGGAAAAACTAGCCGGCAAGTACGGTCATGTAAACTACGAGGCAATTCCTTGGATCGTTTATACCTGGCCGGAAATCGCTTGGGTAGGAAAAGGCGAGGAAGAACTGAAAGAGCAGGGAATTGAATACAAAGTTGGGAAGTATATGTTCAAGCCCAATGCCAGAGCCAAGGCTATGAATGAGACAGAAGGACAAGTAAAAATTCTTGCCGACAAGAAAACAGATAAGCTTCTCGGAGTCTATATAGTGGGAGCAAGAGCTTCCGATATGATTGCTGAGGCGGCAATTGCTTTTGAATTTGGAGCCAGTGCTGAGGATATAGCCAGATCGACACATGCCCATCCGACCTTATCTGAAATCATCAGGGAAGCGGCAATGGATGTGGATAAATGGTCCATTCACAGTTGATTGGTATTACAAGTCCATGAAAAAAATAATTAAATTATAGAACAGACAAGAGTGAGTTTAGCAAAATGAATATTGAACAATTGATGAGTCTTTCCGGTGATAACGTTGTTATGTTAGAGGAGCTCTACGAGAACTTCCAAAAAGATCCAAGTTCTGTGTCTCCTGATTGGGCAGATTTTTTCAGAGAAGTTGAATTTTCCGATACTGGGTTTTCCAAGAATGGAAATGGTGTAGGATATTCCTCTTCTGAACACAAGAAAGACTCCTCCTTAGCTGATTTCGGTTTGGTAAACTTACTCAATGCCTATAGAAGACAGGGACATCTCGCCGCCAACCTTGATCCACTTGGAATTCATAAGCCGAACAGACAATTCATAGATCTTAAACTCAAAGCGCTTAAACCGGAAGATATGGAGAATGAAGTTGACTCCGGTGTTCCCAATTTAGGCAGAGCCAAGCTAAAAAAAGTAATTGAATGGTTCGAAAAAACATACTGTGGATCGATTGGTTCCGAGCATTACTATTTGATTGACGATGAAGAAAGAGAATGGCTCCAAAATAAAATGGAACCTACAGCTAACTCAGAACATGTACCAAAAGGTACGGCTCTAAGACTATATGAGAAACTATTCCAAGCTGATTATTTTGAAAACTTTTTAGCAAAGAAATATGTAGGGAAGAAGCGATTTTCTTTGGAAGGTGGCGAGTCCACTATTCCCCTATTGGATACGGTGATTGAAGAAGCCGGAAGACATGGTATGGATGGAATCGTAATTGGGATGGCACATAGGGGAAGATTGAATGTTTTGGTTAACACCATTCGTAAACCGGCAGGATTGATATTTGCCGAATTTGAAGAAAAGTCAGATCCTACCTCCTTGGACTATGGAGATGTGAAATACCACTTAGGTTATTCCAACAAAATCATGACCCACTCCGGAAAGGAAGTCCATCTCTCCCTTGCATTCAACCCTTCTCACTTAGAAGCGGTTGACCCTGTGATTGCAGGATCAGTAAGAGCAAGACAGGTGCTATCCGAAGACAAGGATAGATCCAAGTGGATGCCGATTGCCATACATGGAGATGCTGCATTTGCAGGACAAGGTGTAGTTGCAGAAACTCTCAATTTAATGAACTTGGATGGCTACACAGTGGGAGGGACTTTCCATATTGTAATCAACAACCAAATTGGTTTTACCACCCTACCCAGTGAATCAAGATCCACAATATATGCAACTGACCTGGCTAAAGGATTTCAGATACCCATATTTCATGTGAATGGGGATGATCCCGAAGCAGTATATCGAACTGTTAAGCTATGCATGGAGTATAGACAAAAGTATAAAAAAGATGTCATCATTGATTTGATCTGCTACAGAAGACTAGGACATAATGAAACTGATGAGCCAGCTTTCACCCAACCTGGTATGTACGAAATTATTCGAAAACACCCCAAGACCGTAGATCTGTATGAGCAAGCTCTCTTGAAAAGAGGAGATATAGACAAGGAAGACCTTGATTTTATAAAAAATGGTTCCATTGAAGGATTGGAGAATTCTTTCAATCGTGCGAAAGAAAGCGAACAGTCAATGGTCGTGGATACTATGCAAGGTCGATGGTCAAAATACTCCAAAGAACCACTCGACTCGGATACTGCAACAACCCTCCTCAAGCAACAAATAGAAGGAATCAGTAAGGCAATCACGACAATACCGGAAGGTTTTACTCCACACCGTGGTGTTCAGAGAGTGATAGAAACAAGACTGAAAATGGCTAGCGGAGAAATTCCGATGGATTGGGGTTTTGCCGAGGCATTGTCTTTCGGTTCTATTTTAGAAAATGGTTTCCCGATTCGTTTGGCTGGTCAAGATTCCCAGAGGGGAACCTTTTCACACAGACACTCAGTGATGATTGACACAAAAAATAGCGTTCGTCATATTCCCTTGAACCATATTTCCGACCAGCAAGCCAAGCTTGAAGTAATCAACTCTTCTCTATCCGAATTCTCTTGCTTGGGATTTGAATACGGATATTCTCTTGCTGATCCCAATACTCTAGTTATGTGGGAAGCACAGTTTGGAGATTTTGCCAACAATGCTCAAGTAATGTTCGATCAGTTTCTTACCAGCTCTGAGTACAAGTGGCATAGATTGTCCGGCCTTGTTGTTCTTTTGCCTCATGGATATGAAGGTCAAGGTCCCGAGCACTCATCAGCAAGATTGGAAAGATTTCTCCAAGCCTGTGCAGCAGACAACATCCAAGTTTGCAATTGTACGACAGCAGGTCAGTATTTCCATTTATTGAGAAGACAGATTTTGAGAAGCTTCAGAAAACCGCTTATCATCATGTCTCCGAAAAGTATGCTAAGACTACCTGATGCCTCTTCGAATATTTCCGAGATCACAGAAGGCGCATTTAAAAAAGTTATCTTCGATTCGGAAATCAAGGCTAAGGATATCAAAAAGATTGTGTTCTGTTCCGGAAAAGTTTATTATGATATCAAGAAAGGTTTGGATGAATCAGGGAAGAAGGACATTACTCTGGTTCGAGTGGAACAACTCTATCCATTCCCAGCAAAAGAATTGGAATTTGTATTGAATCATTTTTCCGGTGCGAAAAAATACGTGTGGGCTCAAGAGGAACCTAGAAATCAAGGAGCATGGTTATTCATTCGGGATAGACTTGAACCGCTTATTCCTAACTCTTTAAGATTGGAATATGTAGGAAGAAACGAATCACCAAGCCCTGCAGCAGGTCACATGAAGGTTCACGTTAAAGAACATGAAAAGTTAGTGAATGATGCTATAGCTTAATTGGCTATAGCATTAAAATTCATATTAGATTTTTAATTTCCGGGTAACTTGCCACTGACACTGGAAAATTTTTGGGTTGCTTTGAACTTGTTCATTCCGAAAAATTTCTGATCTTTGTAGTGGTAGGTTCCAATTCCCAAAAACTTCAGATTTGTATTTAAAATATTTCGTCTATGACCGGGTGAATTCATCCAAGAATCAACTAGAGCCACAGCCAAACTTCTATAAGTTTGTGGTGGTAGTGGAATTCCATTGAGGGAATAGCTGAAAAAATTTCCATTATTCTGACCGGGTGTGTAAACCGGTCGCCCACCTTCATAGGCTATACCAAATCCTATGTTGATATTTTCTGCCGTATAAGCATTATTAATTCCATAAATTTCCAATCTCTTTTTAGGTGTTTCTCTTCCTACAACAGGGCTTGTATGGGAATAGAAATCCAACTTTACCATATCTATAGAATGCTGTGTTGCTGCCTTCTCCAATGCAGGAGAATATTGCAAAGGAGGTAGAGACATTTCAACCCTGCGCCTATTCGTTTCGTAAAAAATGGATGCATTCAAGAGAGGATAATCTATATTAGAAAAATCAATTCTATTATTTAATTTTTCTATATTTTGAAAACTTTTTTCATCATGTCGCTCATAAAGATTTGGATTCCATGAGGATGCAGCTGTTAAATCAACTTCTTCTTTGGGAGGATCTATTGCTTTAGGTTCCTGGATAACTCTTGGTTCATCAACAGGAGTTTCTTTTTCTTCAGGTGTTCTGCAGTATGACTGCAAAATCAAAGTTATCGCAAGCGTGGCGAATAAGGTTTTCTTTTTCATTGTTTATTTCCCAATCAATAAATATTTAGATCCTCAACCAAGTTGTGAATCAGATTTTTTTCTTTGTTGTAACCAATCTCTGCCGCTTCTTCGATACCTCTCTCCCATATAAACATAAACACAAGACCATATAGAGTTGTGTGCTTCTGAGAATATGCTCGTTCCGAAATAAGCTTGTCTTCTCTGTATATTTTAGCTCTAAGAACTCTCCGCTCACCACTAAAAGCCGGTAACAAACCTGCTGTTGCAATGGAAAAGAATCCCGATCCAAAGGCTAACCAGGCATTTTCATATTCATCTACAATCGCTGTGTAAATATCTATATGATAGGGAGCCCTTACACCCCCGCTGATTACCCTACCGAAATATCCGGTCTCTTGAAGATACTTCGTATATAAATCAACTATCCTTTCTCTTTCATCTTCCCCTTCCGGTGTTCTTACTTGAATCGACAAAACCGGAATTCGTTTATCCAATTTTGGATGAACAACTACAGGGATTTCTTCACTCAAATAATTGTAGCAATTAGAAAAAATAAAAGCACTAATAATGAAAAGACTGATTTTAATAAACTTCATGAAAACTATCCTAAAACTAATATCTTAATTAGCCAATAACCCAACGAGGCGACAAGAATTAATCCAATTAATGTTATCGCTAACCCCGGTATACTCATGTCCTTTGTCTTCAACTCTCCATACCCAAATGCGATTGCATTGGGAGGAGTGGAAACCGGTAATGGCATAGCTATTGAAGCAGAAAGCGCAACCATAACCACAACCAACGGGACATCCATAGTCGATAGACCCAGAGCCAAAGGAATCATTAGGTTCGCTGTGGCTGTATTGCTCATTATTGAAGAAAGAGTAATTGTAATCAAGGAGAAAACAAGCGCAATTATAAAAATACTCTCTCCACCGGTTTCATAAAATCCGATTGCCAGACGCGCAAGCCCTGAAATTTCAATTGCCTTGCCCAATGCAATTCCTCCTCCCATAAGGATCAATACTTCCCAGGAAAGATTTCTAAATTCTTGGATTCCCAATACTCGAAATCCAAAGAAACCAATGACCGGAATCAAAGCCACAGTTCCGTTGCTAAGACCATGCCACCCCGATGTCAACCATCCTAAAATCGTTATAAAGGTGATTGATCCAATTATCAGGAATTTTTGATAACGATACCCTGGAGATTCTTCCTCTTGATTATCTGTGAATGTAAAAATTGGAATTGGATAATATATTTCTTTTTTGCAAAAAATTAAAATCAGTAAAATTGGCATGATTGAATTTAAGATAAGAATGAGCGGGATGGAAAATATCATCCATTCCAAAAAAGATGGATCCGAACCGAGATTGCGAAGATATTCAACCGCTAATGCATTGGGTAGAGTTCCCACTGGTGTTCCCATTCCACCAATATTACTCGCGAATGGTATACATAATAAAATCACTTTTCTCCAGCCGGAACCTTTTGGATATCCATTAAGGATGGGAAGAGAAATCCCCATCATGAGGGAAGTTGTTGCAGTATTGTTCATCCAAAGAGAAAGAAAAGATGTTGCGAAAACGAGAGAAAAAACAAGCCGAATGGAGGAAGTGGAGTTTTTCCTTAGAATCAGTTGGGCAAATTTTTCGTCCAAACTGTATTTATGAAAAGCACTCGAAATTACAAAACCACCCAAAAACAAAACAACGGTATCTGAAAAAAAAGGAGCCAGAAAAAATTCCGCTCCTATCCCGGGATGATAGGGTTTTAGGTTTGGCAAGAGCCAAACCAATTCTAAAAAAAGAATCAGAAAGCTTGTAACAAAAATGGGAATCCATTCAGTTATCCATAAAACAATAGCGAGTATGACTATTATAAGTGTAATCTCTTGGACTAAATTAAGAGGAAGATAACGAGTAAGAATCATTCTATTGACAATTTAAGCTAAGACAACTGAAATGTAAAGTAGAACGAATATAAATAGAAATTCAATGAGTAGGTATACGTTCAAATGAGGTCAGCTTGGGTATAGATTTTAACCAATTGAATCATGCGGTAATGGGCAGTGGTCCCATGGGTTTAATAATTTCATCATTGCTTTCAAGGAAATTGGAAGAAGTTTATCTTTGGATTCCGGATACCATTCTTGCTCAAGAGATGAAAAAAACGAGAGAGGGAAACCTACTCCAATCCCCCTACCGCATTGCAGATAATATCCATATAATATCCGATTATATGGAATTTGAAAGAAATTCTTGGTGTTTTCATATCGCAGTTCCTTCCAGAACTTTGGAAGAAAATATCAATCACTTATTGGATACAATCGATAATCGACAAGAATTTGTTTTTAACTTGTTCACCAAGGGGCTCCTTCCCCACAAAACAAGAAGGAGACTAGGTCTAGTTACATTCTCTTCCTTGATTGAACACTTATCAAAAGAAAAGTCATTATCGGATTTTGGAATAGCCGCAATCAATGGGCCATCACTATTACAAGAATTAGTTGATGAACAACATAGTTTCTTCAATATTGGATCTCATTCCAAAGAAGCAGCGGATTATTTAGCTGATCTATTTCAATTTCCATTCATACATACATCCACTACAAAAGAATTGCATTCCATGGAAATGGCAGGTGTCCTGAAAAACCCTATTGCCATTGCGATGGGGATAGCCTCTGTTCTTCCCGGATCAGGATCGAATATTCAAGGTGAATTGCTTCGCTTGGGATTTATGGAAATGCTTGCCTTCGCCAAGGAATATAATCTATCACAAGAAATATTTATGGGTAGATCAGGGCTTTCTGATCTAATTACAACATCAACTAGCAAACGAAGCCGCAACAGAAATTATGGGAAGAAAATGGTGGGTGAGCTGATGGTGGGTCCCGAGAAACTCTCCATCAAAGATCGTTTAGAAATCTGGGTGACTCCCAAGTCCTTCATAGAACGTGAAGTAAGCAAATGGCACGATACCGTGGAAGGTGCTTATGCTTTGGGGATCATCTTGGAACTTGCCGCTGAAAAGAATTTGGAGCTACCACTTTACAAGACATTATTCGAAGTTCTTTCCAGAAAGATTCCTCCCATTTCTATAGCCAATCTCCTTACAGGTAAAAAGTCATCTTTCCCATTACAGAAATTAGTCGGTGTAAAGAAACAAGGAATGGATCTCGCAGCAGGGGAACATTTTCAATATATCCTGGAAGAAAGGATCATAAAATCTATTGTATCAACATCCGGATTTCTTGCTCGAATTAAAAAACAGTCTGCATCCACCATTGACAATTTGGAAAAAAGAAAGACTAGAGCTACCAGAAAAAAAGACACCAAAGAATCCGATAAATTAAGAAATGAAATTATCTTATGGAATACCTTCGCTAATTCCGGAAGAGAGGAGGAACTTTCCAAAGCCAGACAGATCATTCGTTTCTATGTAAAGGAAATCGCCGATTCATACAAGCCTGCTATTAGAGATTCCCTTATGAAATTTGTTACTCCATTTCGCTTTTTCAGTGGTGGTATGAAGTGGGGGTCGGTAACGGCACATCTAGGAGGGGAAGTTGAAAAAGTAAAACAACTTTCCGAAAAATACAATTTACTCTATACACCAAGGCACCAATCACATTTGGATTCTGTAGAGATGGCTTATGCACTAAATAAACTGAATCTCCCTACTCCCAGGTATGCTGCCGGAGTAAACCTGATGTCTAGCCCTTTTTGGGAATGGATGCTCAAATCCTTGGGGGCCTATGCAGTTGATAGAGAGCGAACCAGAAACTCTTTGTATTTGGAATGTCTCTCCGTTTACTCCAGTCTCCTTTTGGAATCCGGGATTCCATCGCTTGTTTATCCGGAAGGTACAAGATCGAGAACAGGGGAAATTGTTCCTATTAAAACAGGAATTTTAAAAACGGCAATTGATGCTTTTCGTAATACAGGATCAGAAATTGTAATCATACCCATTAGTATATCCTACGAAACAGTTCCCGAAGATACTGAATTTGTCGGCATTCCCGAAAAATTATCGCTAAATGACTTCCTGAATAAAAGATCTAATGTATATATGGATTTTTGTGAACCAATCCCTATTTCGGAACATATTGGCAATGATGATCCAAGTCTTTCCATCGGTTCAGGAATCGTTCATGGCTGGGCGAAATATCATAGAATTCTTCCCAATCAGATTATTGCAAAAATACTAACAGATAACGAAATGAGTCTTGATGTTGATTGCTTACCCGAGCTGATTCATGAATTCATACTTTCCAACCCCGGCAATTATCTCACAACCAATGTGAATGATATTCAGAAATCGGGTATCAATCGATTAAAAAAATGTAAAATAATCGAAATAGAAGATAACAAAATTATGGCAACCGAATCGAATTTAGTTACTTACTATGGGAATATGGTTCCTATCAATAAAAGCAGAGAATACTAGGAGAAATAAAAATATTCCTACTAATGAATACTACTTTCCCACGCAAAAGACAGAAAATATTCTCCCCAAAACTTCTTCCGTGGTAATCACTCCGTTTACCGCACCAATTTCTCTGACGGCTTCATCAATTTCCTTGATTACTATTTCAGCAGGAGCTTCAACTAACATCAATTCTTCTGCTTTTTTCAAAGATTCTACGATTGCTTTAAAGTGAAACTTTTGCCTATCTTCCAAAATTACAAATTCTTCAGTTGACTCCGATCCAGACAATCTGTTCTCCAATAATTGAATCAACTCCGTGAGACCCTGACCTGTCACACAGGAAAGAGAGATAATACTTACTCCGGGTAATAACTTGTCCCAATGAATTCTATCCCAAGAAGTGTCCCTTATATCAATCTTGTTGGCAATCAGAATTGCAGACTCCATCAGTGTTCGATTCTTTTCTATGTATTCTGCCCAATCGATTTTTTGGGAAGTATCGATCAAGAATAGTTTCAGATTCGCATTATTTGCTTCTCGCAAACTCTGTTCAATGCCTAATTTTTCGATGGTGTCTTGCGTTTCTCGAATACCTGCCGTATCAACCAATTGGATCGGGATACCTGCAATATTCAGATCTTCTGTAATATAATCACGAGTAGTCCCCGGAATATCGGAAATAATGGAACGATTCCTTCCAATCAAAAGATTCATTAAGCTGGACTTCCCTACATTTGGCTCACCAAAAAGTACAACTTTGGATCTTCCGATCAATGTGTCCGCTCTATTGGAAGAATCCAATAACTTTTCACAGAGTTTTCGTATGCGATTGATTCGCTCCCTTCTCTCTTCTAGACTTTCATAAGTTAGATCTTCTGTTGAAAAATCAATTTCTGCTTCGCACTCAGCCTTGATTCCAACCATCTCCGATCTCAATTTAGAAGTAAGTCTCGATAATTCTCCAAAGAGATTTTTCTGAGCAAGTTCCAATTCGAAGCGAGATCTCGAATGGATCAACCTGCCAATTGCTTCCGCTTCGGTTAGATCCATCTTCCCATTGAGAAAAGCTCTCTTGGTAAATTCTCCCGGTTCTGCCGGTCTCGCTCCCGCTCTTAATAAAAGTTCCAAACCTTGCCTCAGGAGAATTGGATTGCCATGAAAATGGAACTCGGCAATTTCTTCCCCGGTAAATGTGTTGGGAGAACTATAGTATATAAATATAATTTTATCTATTAGAGAATTATCATCCAGTGAATTGGTAAAATCACAGTAGATAGATCTCCTGGAATGATTCGTTATCCAGTCAATGGAAAGTTGTTGGTTATTTCGGAATAAAAATTGAGAAGAGATGGAGAGAGTTTTAGGACCTGTGACTCGCAGTATTCCAATGGCTCCCATTCCGGGAGCCGTTGAAATTGCCGCTATTGTTGCGGCATGGTTCATTCAAAAAATTCTTCATCCTCTGCAGGGAGACCCGCCGGAATTTTTTTGGTTTCGACATCTTTGTATTTATGTTTGTCTTTCATGGAAATCACGCGAACTTTCTTGAAGGTTCCATTTCCTTCCGATCTGGTAAATACTCTATCATCCTCTTGGAGTGCCATGTGAATGATTCTTCTTTCAAATGGATTCATTGGTTCCAACAACTTCGACTTTCCGGTTTTGGAAACCTGAGATGCTACGGACTTACCCAATCGAATCAGGGACATTTCTCTCTTGTCTCTATAAGATTCAATGTCCAAGACAATTTTGCGACCATGTCGGATTTTGGAATCAACCATCAGATTCACAATGAATTGCAAAGCATCCAGAGTGGAGCCCCTCTTGCCAATGATAAGACCGGATTCTTTACTCCCTAATTCAACATAAATCTTCCCATCCACATCACCCATTCCAATGACTTCTGCTTCAATACCCATCTTTTTCAAAAGAGTGAGCACCACGCCGTGCACGATTTTTTCAGAAGGAATGTCTTTGTTCGAAACATAAGCTCTAACTACAGCAGGTTTCTTCTGTGTGATTCCCAAGAATCCGGACTTGCCGGAATCAACTACTTCAAATCTCAAGTCGCCGGACTCAAGCCTTAGGGTGTTTAGCGTTAGTTCTTCAGCGTCTGACTTAGACTTAGCTTCCGCTTCAAAAATATAGTTATTCATATAGTATCCTCTAAATATGATTTCTTATTTTTTTCTTCTCTTACGAGGAGGAGTTCTTTTGCTGGCAGGAGCTTGTGGTGCATTCGCAGGACCTGTTTTATAGGAATCACCACCGGTTCCTGAACCGGCATTTGCCTTTTCGAGTCTCTTCAACTTGGCATCTTTTCCATATTTGTTGGTGATGACTTGCTGGAGAATGGAAAGTAAATTCTGCATTGTCCAATAAAGAGTTACACCGGAAGGCATGGACCAGAAGAAATATAACATGATGATGGGCATCATATACATCATCATTTTTTGATTTGGATCAGTAGAAACTACTGTTAGTCTTGATTGCAAGACTTGCGATCCAACCATAATCAATGGAAGTAAGTTGACATTCAAGGCAACGCCCATTATAGGAGGAAGAACAAAAATTGTATCCGGCTCACTTAGGTCGGCTACCCATAGGAAGGGTGACTCCCATAAATCCACAGTATCGGAAAAGGCAGTATAAAGAGCGATGAATATAGGGATCTGAATCAACATGGGGAGACAGCCACCCATAGGGTTCACTTTGTTCTTTTTATACAACTCCATGATCTTGGTTTGTTTAACCTGTGGATCATTGCCATACTTCTCATTGATTTCTTTAATCTGCGGAGACAATTCTTGCATTTTTTTCATGCTGTCCGCTTGCTTCTGGTTCAATGGAAAGAAAATTAACTTGAAGAGTATTGCAAAAATTATTATTGCCCATCCATAATTAGGCACAACAATATGGATTTTTTTCAAGACCCAAACAATTCCGTTTCGGAATGGTGTTGTCAAACCTTGATTGAATGATTTATCCAGTGCATCACTCATATTGAAGAATGGTGATTTCTTGTTTTTTACAGGATCCAAATTGGCATCACGAAATGCAAGGCCGTCCGGCTCCCGAACTCCCACATATGCCGCATAGTCAAAACCTGTAATCTCACCCGGCTCCAAAGTAATCTCATCATAGATCATCAAAACGCCCGTTTGGTTGCCGACTCGATTATCCAGAAGAACCCCCTCCGGATTGTAGCTAAGTGGATCCAAAACAGCAATAAAATAACGGCTTCCCGTTCCGGCAAAATCTACACCCTCTTTGGAAGTAGCTTTTTTAATCTCGAAACGTGTATCCTCGGGTTTTGCCCCACCAAACATATTGGAGAAAAAACCCTCTGTACTGGTTCCGTCCAAAAAGTCTTCAAATGATCCATCAAGATAGAAATATCGGAAAAAATTCGCCATGTCTCTATCCGACATCTCATCTTTTGTCTTGGTGATAGGTCCTAAACTTCCAAAAGATCTAAGATAGAGAGGATTTTTTGTGTTGGCAAGAATCAATTTCTCTTTGGTGTTATTTTTTATTTCCAAATGGAAGATAAAATAATTTTCTTTGGGAAAGAACCTATATTTTTTAATGAGAGTATAAGATCCATCATTCGATAGGCTTTCAAAATTATATTCCAGAGATTCCTCATTCACAAGGCTTGCAAAATTTTTATAGTTAAATTCTGAATCCGGAATATCATCTTTTGCGAAAATAGGATTGAAATCAAATCCATTATTCCGAGATATTTCAATCGCCATATAAGACTCACCATCAAATTCAATGGTATGTCTTTTAGGATCTTTAACTATCTCCAATATATTACCATCCGGCTCTAGATGGTTCTTAATATAGAACTGAGAAATTCTACCACCTAATGAAGACATTTCGATTAGATAAGGATCTGTCTTAATATAGTATTTTTTTACAGAAGCCGGATCAACAGGTTTTGGAACCGGCTTACTGGAAATGGTAGGAGCCGGAGATTTGCCACCGGATGTAACTTGATTGGATGATTTATCCGATCCATCGGCAAGTTTCTTTTCAGATGAATCAGAAGTATCAGTTTCATCTGTCTGGGTTACTTTATCAGTGGGTTGGAGAGGTTTCTTTTCCGGTGGAAAGAAAAAATATTGGAGTGCCAACCAAATTCCTAAACTAATAAATAAAGCGAAAAATAATCTTCCTTGTCTTTCTTGCATAATTAACTCTTTTTTTCTGGGATTGGTAACGGATCTTCAAAACCTTCACTCAGTGGATTGCAACGAACAATCCTATGAATAGATAGATATAAAGCCGTAAAAAACGGGTAAACCTGAAAGGCTTGAATCGAATAATCAGAACAAGTAGGAGTGAACCTACATGCTCCGGGTAGAATTGGTGAGATCCAATTCTTATAAAACTTTATCAAAATAACAAATAAGCAGTTCATTGTTTCTGCAACTTGCCCTCGAAGATACGAATGGATTTATCCAAAGAATCCAGAAGATCGCTGTATTTCATATCCACCACTGCTTTGTGAGCAATCAAGGCTATGTCATAACCTTGTGGAATGGAATTCAGCTTGGAAGAAACTGCTTCTCGCAACCGTCTTTTGATTCTATTCCTATTGACTGCCGTCTTGGCATTCCTCTGAGAACAGAATAAAAATTGGCTAATGCCATCTTGGTTGGGACGAAACAGTATTGTTAAAGGAAAACAAGAAATTTTCTCCGAGCTTTGGAACAACTCGCGTATTCTTGTCCTGTTCTTAAGAGCCTCCGTATCAGCTTCTAGGGCAATTATAGCCTTATTTTAGAACTTTTTCCCGACTTTTTCGTCGGATACTGTTAGCTTATGTCTTCCTTTTCTTCTTCTTCGGGAAAGCACAGAACGGCCCCCAACAGTCGCCATTCTAGCACGAAAACCATGCTTTCTGGCTCTTTTTATCTTAGATGGTTGAAATGTTCTTTTCATGAAAATATCCTATCAATAATATGATTGCAAGCTAAATTCCAATTTCTAAAACCATATTGCCCTGTCAAGGGAAAGGAAGGATAAATTCTTGGATTTTTACATAATTTCAGGAATTTGCCACGCAGATTTTTCGAAAATACATCTAATAAAAAAATCAATCCATAGGAAAAAAAATGGAGAACTCCCGAGATTTGTCCGGGTTAAGGTTATAATTAAAATATGATTCGTATACTACACACTTCTGATTTACATTTTTCCGGCAAGAACCCGGATGAACTTGCCTATTCCACCACTGTATGGAAGAATATTTTGGATTTGGCAAAAGAACAAAAAGTAGAAGCCATTTTGATTTCGGGAGATGTATTTGATACATTTACTGATTTGGAAAAATACCGAAACCAATTCATCCAAGAAACTAAAAATTTGGATATACCAATCTATGCAATTGCCGGCAACCATGAGTATCTTCGCAAAAGCCCTGCCGAATCTCTTGCTTCTTTTGGAATGGGATGTATTCATTGGTATTTCCAAGAAGATTTTGCTCTGATTGAACCTAATTCCGGAAAATGGGAGTTAGCGATTCTTCCCTACTCTGAAAAATACAGCGAATACCAAAATTGGAAGATTCCATCCAAGGGCAAATTTCGTATCCTCATGGCTCATGGCATGATTCCCGAAGCTGTGAGTTATACCGGTCCCTCGGAAGAAGAAGGCGATCACCTCCTTGAATTGAATCTATTGGCGAATTTCCAAGCAGACTATATTGCCCTGGGTCATATACATAAGAAAACCTCCCTTAAATTGGGAACCAATCATTTATACTACCCCGGATCACCTCGAGTCTGGCGAAAGGGAGAAGATGGTTTCCGGACAGTAAATATTATAGAAATAGATAATAATAAATTATTAAATGTATCCGAACAAATTGTAGTTAAAGCCGGAAGATATATAGAAGAAAATCTTCAGATACTTCCCAACGGACATCTTCCCGATTGGTCTTTGGAAAAAATCCAAGCAAGCCCCTATGATTATGTTCATATCGTATTGAGTGGTTTTGCCGATAGTCAATCAATTGTAGAAGAAAATATAAATAAATTAGAAACAACTAACAAAGGAGCAGTTAGAAAGTTAATAATTGATGCCGAATCGGTTCAATATATGGATGGAATTTCCGGGAACTCACTTGTGCATAAATTTTTAAAGCTGTGGCAGGAAAAATTTGACAACCAAAACAATGACAAAGACAGAGAGGTGTTATTGGAAGCCAGACAGATAGGTCTTCAAGCAATCTCCGATAGGATTAAGGGGAAAAAATAACAATGGTAATCACTCAATTTATTATTCACCAATTTGGAAAATTCAAGAACCGAACATTTACTTTTTCGCCTATTACGCTTTTTTATGGAAAAAATGAAGCGGGGAAATCCACTCTTTTTGATGCAATCTTTCAAGCGCTGGTCAAGCCTGATGGACGATTGCAATTAGGAAAAAAGTTGGCTTCTCGCTATGGAAATAAGAGAGAAATCGAAGTTATAGGAAACATCCCGGATTCTGTAGATCAGGATGAATTTATCAATCTACACTCTTTAAAAGCAGGAGAAATAGGGATGGATTTTTCCAAAGGGGGATGGCTGGAAAATATTAAGAAACAATTATTTTCAGGTGGAATTGATCCCAATTCTCTTGCCAAGGATTTATCGAGTGGAGCTTCGAATAGTGGCAGTACGGCACATATGAAAAAGAAAAAAATCATTGATGCTTCCGCTGAATCACTACGGCTAGAAATAGATTCCATTCGAAGTGAAAAACTGAATCTTATGAAAAGAGAAGAGAATGTTTCCAGCCAGGAAGTAGAAAAGGATTCCTTGGCAGAGAAAATTAAAAAATTGGAAATAGAAAAATCTGTATTGGAATCAAGAATCCAACTACAAGAGAATATTCAAGAAAGAAAGAAGTTCACCCAGCTTTATAAAAATATCTCAACTTGGAAAGAGCAGGAATCTTCTATAGCTTTATTACAAGAATTCAATGATGATACCAGGATTCGAATCCAAAAACTCGAAGAATCCAAGATCCAAATCAATGCTAACCGAGATTCTCAGAAGGAAAGGATAAAGAGTCTAACAACTAAATTTGAAGAGTCTAGATCTAAATTTCAAGAGAGTGAATTGAATTATAAGAAAAAATCTCATTTGGAAAATTTAGCTAGATCAATCAAGCAACGAGTTGAGGAAACCATTGAAAATCCAGTCATGATTGAAAAATGGGAGAAAAATTCACGTTTTATTCCCTTGGCACTTGTTTCTTTCATAGCCGGTATCGCAATGCTTGTGTGGGATTTTTCTTCTCAAGGCTTTCTGTTTTGGGGAGGACTTTTAGTTCTCATCGCTTCTTTTGTATTATTCATACTAAGCTTTTCCAAAGTTAGAATCCAAGATGAAAACAAACTATATACCAGTTTTCAAAATTTTAAAAGAGAATGGATGGAAGCAGCTACTTCCCTACCCGATTCGAACATTGACAATTTGATTCGATTGCGAGATTATCTATTCCAATTTCTATCAAGCATGAATGAAGAATTTCAAACAGTACGAAATCTAGAAGAAGAGATGAAGCGCAATGAAGAAGAACTCAACCGTAGCATCATGGATGAAAAAAAACTTAAAGAGGAATTGGAAAGAATTGATAATACTCTAAAAGAAATTTTTTCTAAATTGGGAATACGAACCTCTGATGAATTTTTTGCCAATCTAAACCGTTTTATTTCCATGCAAAATATTCAAAAGAAACTAAAATCAGATATAGAATTCAGCTTTGGAAAACGTGAATTCGATGATTTATTTTTGGAAGCCAAGAGAAAGCTGGAAGAATTCGATGAAAAGAATGTTCCCGGTGAGGGATTGGATGAAAATGCCTTCAAAAATCTCAAAAATGAATATTCACAGATTCTAAAATCCCTACAATTACAAAAAGATCAATTTCAGAATATGAATTTGGACACAACCCGTGACCGTGCCAGTGTGGAGGCTAGCTTAGGTCCTTTAAGCGAAAAGCTATTAACAAAAGAACTACAACTTCTTGAAAGTTTAAAAATCAGTGAGGGAATTGAAAAAACTCGTCGTGCCCACGAAATGGCAGAAAATATTTTTCAACAACTGGGAGCAGAGGCGAATGATTCATTAGAAGCTTTAGGAGAAGAAATTCAAAAATCCAGTGAGATCATATTCAACAAAAAACGAGAAATTAAAATCATCAATCTAAACGGCGGAATTACTATGGAAGATGAAGGAGGAAACCTAAGATTGATCGATGAATTATCTCTGGGAACAAGGGATTCATTTTATATTGCGGCAAAATTATCACTTTGTGAGAAAAGAGATCCGGATCTAAAATTATTTATATTGGATGAACCCTTCCTCTCTCTTGATACAGAGAGGGAAAAAATGGCAATTGAAATATTAAAAGATTATGTTGTTAAAAAAGGATGGCAGATAATTATTTTTTCCAAGGAAGAAAGATTAGGGAGCATCTTAAAAGATTCGTTCCAAGATTCATTTACCAAGGTAGACCTCTAAGATTTTCGTTTAACAACTATATAACTAATATCATCAAACACTTCCGTCTCACCAATAAATAGTCTCAGGTCTTCATAAAGCCCTGAAACAATTTGTGCAGACGGCAAGTGAGCAATCTCTTCAAATTTTTTTTTCATTCGGTCATGTCCATAGTATTCTTTCTTGCTGTTCTCTGCTTCGGTTACACCATCCGTATATCCCAAAAAGACATCCCCTACATTGAATTCGATTTCTTTCTCGCTCACCATGGACTTGATGTCATCAGTTAAACCTATATAAATCCCCAGATCCATAGTTTCAATAATCTCAGATTCCGGTTCATTCTGTCTTTTGATCAGGAAGTCTTCATGTTGCCCTGTAAGATAAATTTTCCCTTCTTTATATTGAAATAAGGAAAGTGTTAGGTTCCTTGAATCTTTCATTCTACCTTGGATGTTACCAAAAAGAACCGAGTTGATATTATTCAATATTTCGGATAAGGATTGTCCACCTCTTTCGATAGAAGATCTGAAAGAACATTGGGTCATCATCATGATAACACCGGATTGAAGACCATGCCCGGTTACATCACCGATGGCAAAATAGGTGGATCCATTCGCCATGGGATAAACATCATAGTAGTCCCCACCTACCTCGGTAGCCGCTTCCATAAGTGCCGCAACCTCGAGGTCTTTACAGTCTTTCAATTCTTGGGCATTGGGCAATACCATAGCTTGTAGCTGACGAGCAACATCCAATTCCATTCCCAATCTCAAATTCTCCTCAAGAATTGCTTTCTTTTCCGTATTAAAAATAAGTTCGGATTGTTTTCTAGACGTTTCGTTGGCGTTGCTAATGGAGTAAACAATTAGAAAACCTGTCATTGCCATATAAAATGCTTTCAATATAAAACTAACAGGAGCAATGGAAACAATTTTAAATACTTCACCTTTAGCCGAAAGTAGCGGCGCGATTATGTCAGTGTATTCAACCATATTATCTAAAATTGGTTTTATATCTCCATAGAAATAAAACATCAATCCAAGATATTGGAGAATAGCAATTCCTCCCGCAAAATAAATGACTGAGCGACGATTTCTAATGGAAGCCAGGGACATGAATATAAAGTAGATGAAAGACATGGCACCACTGTAAACATGGGTGGGATTCTGGGAGCTGATAACGAAATACCATAACAATCCAGTTAGGGTAGTCATTTCGAAAAAGCTCGCAAAGAACTTAATCTTGGGATAGTAAATTCCCTCTTTGGAAGATTTCTTCAATAAGAAGAAAACGAAAATATTAAAACCCAGTAGAAATGAAATCCCACCCAGTTGGTAGTATAATTCCTCTACAGGTCTTCCGCCTAATCTTGAAAGTAAGGCTACAAATACTAAAAAACCAATAAAAAAGAATCGAAATTTGGAAGCGAAAACCTCAGCTTTTATTTCCATTTCGATATGGATTTCCTGAATCCTTTTTTTATAATAATCTGTAAGCTGAAATCTATATCCTTTTTCGTTAAGATTCGGGGTTTCTTCGGTAGATTCTAATTGGTTTTTCATGAATACTCTATTTCTTGAAATATATTTACTAATACTATCATACTATACAAAGAGAGCAAGCGTGTTTTTTACAAAAACTACTTGAAATCTTTTCGGGGAAGTAATCAATAGGATAATATCTTGTTATGTCAATTACCGTAAAGCTAGCCGAAACCGAAGAAGAAAAAATGGCAATTTACCTTCTTAGGTATGATATTTATATCAACGAACTAGAGAGAAATCAAGAGCATGCAGATAATAAAAGAAAAATTATTCAAGAACCATGGGATAAGACAGCATATTTACTTTATGCTGTCAATGCTGATGAAATCATAGGCACAGTTCGTCTCAATCTAAAAAAAGACGGTCCCCTAGAGTATGAAGAACTTTATGATATGGATAAATTTTCTCCATATTTTCCTGACAAAATTTCCATGACCACCAAACTTTTGGTAAAAGAAAAATATCGCAATTCTATTGCTGCGAGTTCATTGGTGATGACCGCATACGAAATGTACAGAAAATGGGGCTTGGTTTTCAATTTTATTGATACAAGACCTCACTTGGTTCGACTCTATCAACAATTAGGATTTCGATTTTATAAAGAAAATATTAACCATCCTGAATTTGGCAATGCTATACCGATGGTTCTCATATTAAATGATATAGAATACTTAAAGCAGGTAAGATCACCATTTCAGATGATCGCTAAAAAATATTCCAACACAGGCGATGGTTCATTATTCTTTAAAAATCATTTCTCGGATTATTACTCCGTTAAACCACTTTTTACAATGGATCAAGAAACTCTATGGGAAAACTTTAGGACAGATCTTCACAAAGATCCTTTTGAAGTATTGAGTTTTCTGACTGGATTTAAACCGGATCAAGCAAGGAAGCTTCTTTCTCAATTAGATCTATTGAATTATGATCCGGGAGATATCGTGTTTTGTCAAAATGATGAAAGCGAGGGTATGTATTGTATTTTGGAAGGTCAAGTTCAAGTTATAACACAACAAGACGGGAAGGAAATGACCTTGGCAATACTCAACCAAGGTGAAATTTTTGGAGAGTTGGGCTTCATATCCAAAATAAAACGTACAGCGACTTTAAAGGTAAGAACTAAAGCTAAGCTTCTAATACTGAATCAAAAAGAATTTTTTAAACTAGAATCAAATTCGCCTGATTTAGCGTTGCGTTTATTAACCAATCTATTCAGTATTCTGGTATCAAGATTCAATGAAAAACACCAAGCTTTAATGGAAGCAAGGCATTTGTTTGATACAATATTATCCACAACTGTCGTAACGGAGAGTGAAAATATGTCTGAAGAGAAATCAAAGGGTTCCTATGTAGTGGATGAATTTGCAGACACCCAGGGGGAATTGGATCGACTCAGATTTCAAGCTAAAACCGGCTTTGGATTAGAGAAAAAAATGTTTGATCACCTTGGTATTTCATCAGACAAAGAAATCATAGATGTGGGTTGTGGTCCGGCATTTTTTGCCAATGAAGTCTATAATGCCTATAAACCTAAGAAGCTTCATGGTTTGGAAATTGCTGAAAATCTTATAGAAATAGCAAACCGAGAAAATTCTCATGTTTCTGCAATGTCATTTACCCAAGGGTCAGTTTATCAATGTCCTTTTGAAGATAATAGTTTCGATCTAGCTTACTCTAGATTTGTTTTTCAGCATTTGGATCAGCCACAGAAAGGTGTAAACGAGTTGAAACGGATCATTCGTCCCGGTGGTAAAGTGATCATTGAAGACATTGATGATGGATTATTATTTTTGGAGCCAACACCACCGAGTTTCGAGAAAGTGCAATCAACTTCAGAGAAAATACAAAAAGATTTGGGTGGAGATAGACTTGTTGGGAGAAAGCTTTTTTCAATGATGCAAAATGCGGGTTTTTCGAAAGTTAGTATACAATATCTACCGGTAAATTCAAGTAAGATTGGAATGGAATCATTTATATTCGCGGCATTTGGATTTAAATTCGATCACTTAAAAAGATCAGGTGCCGGAGACGAAGAAGTAGCAAAAGCAAAGGAAGAATTTTTTGCTCTTGCTAAAGATCCCAATGCGTTTGGATCTTTAATGTTAGTTTTTACAGTAGGAACGGTATAAAATAAAATGAGAAGTTTTTTTCTAAGAGAGAAGAATATACTCATCCTAATTATTCTCAATACAATTACCATAACGATTCAGGCTTTTCCCGGATTGCCTTTTGTATTGATGCAAGGATTGGATATTCTTGATACAACAATAACAATAGCCTTTATATTGGAATTTTTTGCAAAATGGAGTGCTATCGGACTAAAAGAATATTTCCGATCTTGGTGGAATCGAATGGACTTTACTTTGGTAGTCTTATCCCTTCCTTCCATTGCCCTTCTCTTTGTTGATAAAGATTTGATTGATTTGGATTTCTTATTGGTTCTCAGAATTTCCAGAGTCTTCAAATTCTTCCGCTTTTTAAAGTTCATTCCCGGCGTAGAGCATATGATTTTAGGAATTGGAAGAGCTTTAAAATCTTCAGTGCTTGTTCTATTGGGATTCTTTGTTTTTCTATTTATTTCTTCTTTAATATCGACTCAGCTTTTCCGCGGCATGTCACCTGAATTCTTTGGTGATCCGGTAAGATCATTTTATTCAATATTTAAAATTTTCACGATTGAAGGATGGTATGAAATTCCGGATCAAGTCGCAGAGAACTCCACAGATGGTATAGCATTTTTTATAAAATTCTATTTCTCTTTTCTTCTTGTGTCCGGAGGCATCATTGGGTTATCGATTGTGAATTCTATATTTGTTGATGCTATGGTTTCAGACAATAATGATGTCCTCGAAGAAAAGGTGGACAATTTGAACAAAGAAATTCAAGAGTTAAAAAGCATGCTTGAAAAAGCTAAAAATGAAAAAGGATAATTTATGGATGCAGTAAGTTTTAAAATGATGTTGGGAGAATTCCTAGGGACAGCTGTTCTAATTTATTTTGGAAATGGAGTCGTAGCGGGTGCACTTCTGAAAAAATCTAAATCCAATAATGCCGGTTGGATTTCAATTACAGCAGGTTGGGCATTTGGTGTTTTGTTTGGGATTTTCACTGCAAAAAGTTTCGGCTCCCCCGATGCACATATCAATCCGGCTGTGACCTTGGCTTTTGGTATCATGAATAACGATCTATCCAAGCTAATTCCTTTCTTCTTTTCCCAAGTGGGTGGAGCCATGCTGGGTTCAGGATTGGTATATTTGCATTATCTTCCCCATTGGAAAGAAGAAATTGACCCAATTGCCATTCTATCCATTCATTCGACAGAGCCTGCAATTGATCATAAATTATCCAACTTCATCAGTGAATCATTCGGAACGTTTATTCTCATACTTGGGATTTATACAATTTTTCATCCTGGATCATTGGGAACTTCCTCAGATCCGGGCAACGTACTAAGTGCACATTTTGGAGCTCTGCTTGTATCATTTCTGGTATGGGCAATTGGTCTTTCTATGGGAGGAACCACCGGTTATGCGATCAACCCTGCACGAGACCTTGGTCCTCGCATTATGCATAGCATACTTCCCATTCCGGGAAAGGGATCTTCCCGATGGGAGTATTCTTGGATTCCAATTGTTGCTCCCTTCGTGGGAGCTGCAGTTGCCGGGCTTGTTTTGATGTGAGCGGCAATATGTGAGCGACGCCTATCTACCTCTTCGAATGAAGGCAGGAATCTCCAAGTCTTCTTCCCATCCCACATTTCTGGTATTTGATGATCTAATACTTCGAGAAGGCTGGGAAGATTCTCTTCTCGAAGGATCTTCCGGATTATGAGAACCGTTAGGTTGTGCAATATTTGGTTGCAACTTAGGAAGTGACTCTTCCTCAAATATATCTCCATCTTGTCTCCATTCTTCCATTCCCACTGCTTTTTTCACAGGTTGTGGCGCTTGAACTCGATTCACAGATGGGCTCTGAACTGTTTTAGATGACATAACATTTGGCTTATTAGCCGAATTTGCACCTTGATTGAAACCGGTAGCAATAACTGTTACACGAATGGTTTCCATGATTTCGGGATCTTCATTCAAACCAATGATAATATTCGCATTGGCATCCACTTGAGATGTAATAATTTGGGACACCTCGTTCCAATCATGAATTGTAAGATCGGATCCACCGGTTACATTGACCAATAAAGAATTGGCTCCTGTAATAGAAGTATCTTCCAATAAAGCATTATTAATAGCTTGTTCTACGGCTGTGGCAACTCGGCTTTCTCCGGTTCCCTCTCCCACACCCAATACAGCATCGCCTGTGTCTTTCATGATCGCTTTTACATCAGCGAAATCCACATTTATGATGCCGGGATTATTGATGATGTCGGATATACCACGAACACCATTTAATAAAATATCATCTATAACTCGAAAAGCTTGGTCTATGGGAGTGGCACGGTCGACAACATGGAAGATGGAGTCATTTTTTATTGTAATCAGTGTATCCACATTTTTGCGGAGTTCTTCCACGCCATGCATTGCATTTTCCATTCTCCTTCTTCCTTCGAAAGAAAATGGTAAAGTAACAACACCTACAACCAAACATTTCATCTCTTTGGCTATACTTGCCACAACAGGAGCTGCACCTGTTCCGGTTCCACCACCCATTCCGGCAGTCACGAACACCATGTCAGCTCCCTTTAGGATAGCCATAATACGATCTTTGTCTTCTTGTGCAGCTTTTTGTCCTAATTCAGGATCACCACCGGCGCCCATACCTCGTGTTACTTTGGAGCCAAGTTGCAATCGACTTTCGACTGATGATTTCATTAGAACTTGCTCATCGGTATTCATAACAATAAAATCTACACCCTTCAATTTAGAATGAACCATTCGTGTTACAGCATTCATTCCTCCACCACCAACACCTAATACCTTAATAATGGCAGGACTTGTTTTTTCATCTTCTAAGTACAACATGATTCTCTCCGTATCTTTTATAAATTATCTTGCATCCAACGACGAACCTTGGTAGTCCATCCTTCACGATCCATTCCGGATCTTCCAATTCTTTCTTGCATGGAATGTATTTTTCCAACGTATTTAATTAAACCAACAGCTGTTGCATATTCTGGACTCGCAACCTTATCGGCGAGTCCTGTAAGAGCGGCAGGTTTCGCCCTTGCTGTAGAAAGACCAAGCACATCTTCAGCTAACACATCCATACCATTCAAAAGACTTCCCCCACCTGTCAATATAATCCCTCCGGACATTTGAGATTTTAGACCTGATTTGGTTAAATCCATATCAATCATTTCCAATATTTCTCTGGCTCGGGGCTCAATGATATCCACCAATTCTTGGTGAAATATGCTTCTGGCATTTCTTCCGCTGATAGGAGGTAGATCAATTTTTGATGTGGGATCAATCTGTTCGGGGTTTAGATTGCCGTATTTTTTCTTCAAAACTTCGGCAACTTCCAATGTTGTCTTTAAGCCTATTGAAATATCTGATGTAATATGAGAACTGCCTAGAGGTACAGTTGATGTGAAGGCAATTCCACCTTCAATATAAACTACAATATCACATACACCTGCACCGATATCGATGACAGCCGTTCCCAAGTCTTTTTCTCCCTGGGTCAGAACAGCTTCGCTACTGGCAAGACAAGATAAAACTCTATCCATCGCATAGAGATTGGAACTTTCAAGAGATCTATCGATATTGTGCAAGACAGTGCTTCCGGCAGTAACAATGTGAACTTCCGATTCTAGCCTTACGCCCGTCATACCAACTGGATCTCTGATATTGGATTGATCATCTACTCTAAATTCGCGAGCAAGTACATGTAAGATTTCCATATCCGCCGGGACATGAACATTTTGTGCAGCTTCAATCACTCGAACAATATCGGCTTCCGAGATAACTCTATTTTTATTGGTTACGGCGATGATTCCCTTTTCGTTCATGGATCGAATGGATTTACCGGACACATTAACAACGACGGACTCGACTTCTTGTCCTGCCATAAGCTCCGCATCGCTCACAGCTTCTATGATAGATTTAGAAGTAGTCTCAATATTTATGATGGCACCATTTTTTATTCCGGCTGAAGGATAGACTCCCATTCCGACTATTTCCAATTCATAATCTCCGACAATTCTACCAATTACAACCTTGGTAAGAGATGATCCCAAATCGAGAGATGCTATAGTTTGAAATTCTTCCATCAGTAGTAAAAACCGTCGTCCCCTCTAAGATCCAAAAACTCTGCCTTTTTATTCTCGGCTTCCATGAAGGCAAGAGCTGCATATAATTTTCTTCCTTGTTTGGAAGAAATGAAAGAACCCATATTTACTTTCAATCGGTGTGGATGATGCATATACATAAAAATATCACCATCTTTTCTTGATTCTATCTCTGACAAACGACTCCAAAGATCGGGAAAATCTTCCCTAAAACCGGATGCTTGCTTCCATAGTGAAAAGAAATTGGCACCCTCAAGTTTATCCTTTTGAATACGAAAGTCTCCTGTTAGTATAGGGAGCCATTTTGATCGAAGGTCATTTTTTGAAATCAATTGAAAGCCTTCTCCTAGCTCATAAATATCATTTTCTATTTGCACAACACCCAATACAGGAACTTCCTTTAGGTGGATCTCCAATATTGCTCGGTTCTTGCGAACCTTTACAGATTCATACCTAGAGTGCGTTTCCAAGACAGTCTTCCATCTACTCCAAACTTCTTCGGTCAAATTCGCCAACGGCAAACCTGAATCCCAACCCACTATTGAAAAAACATCTGCCCGCTCGGTAATTTCAATACCGTAAACTTTAATTTCAGCAATCGAATTTTCTCTTTCAAATAGAATTAAATCACAACTCAGAAGAGGACAAAATGCCAAAATGAAATGGGAAATTACAATAAACTTTCGCACCCTAAATATTCTTTTATCAAGTCTGCTGGAAATTCGTCAATAGAATTATGTCTCATTATGAATTAATTGGCAAAAAATGAAAAAAAAACGGAATTAAAGCAAAAAAAGTTTTAATTGACCAAGCTTTCTAGCCTTAAAATCGTGTGGATATGGGAAAAATATTATACTTAACGACATCTCTGACCATTTTGTTATTTATTCTTGGTTGCAAAGACAAGGATAGTATTCAGGAGCAATCCATTCCTAAAGATGAATTGGCTTCCATTGTTTATATGGTAATCGGTGATGTTACTGTTACAGATGAGACAGGAAAAAAAGTTACAATACAACCCAAATTAACTCGCTTATATTCAAATCATACAATACAAACTTTTGACAACTCATCGATGGATATATTATTATACGATGGAACTATTGTAAGAATTTACAAAAAAACTACATTGGAAATATCCAATGTGTTGGATACTCAACTCGCACAATCCAATTCTAAAATCAAAATGGCTAGTGGTAAAATTTTTGTTAAAACCAATAAGCTTACTAAAAATCGAAGAATCGATGTTCAGACTTCCAATAGTGTTGCCGGGGTTCGAGGAACCGAATTTCAGGTCATCGATGGAGACAACGAAAGTAAAATTTTAGTTGGGGAAGGCTCCGTGGAAGGAAGCAATATCTCAGGAACCTCCAGTTATGTGATTGAACCGGGTCAAAAGATGGAAGTTAGAGAAGACGAAGCAGAACTTATGGATATGTCAGAAGAAGAAAAGGATGATTTTCAAAAAGAAAGCCAAAGTGTTGCGAGCATAGTTGAAGATGGAAGAAAAGAAATCCAAGGTATTTTGGATCAATTCCAAGAAGAAAAAGGAAAGATCCTGGAAACTATAGAGATTCAAAAGCAACAAAACAAAGAACTCATTGAAGAACAAAAGAGTAAAAACCAAGAATTGATCCGAGAGTCCAAAGAAAGAACCAAATCAGCGAAGAAGGAAGTCGAGGAAAAATCCAAATCAGAATTAGATAAGATCAAGTCCGGTTCTCAGAGTGAGATGGATCGAATCAAGTCAGGTAGCAATAATTAAATGATAGAGCATACACTGCCCAGAGCAAAGTCACCGCTTTCCAAAGTGCTCATTGTAGAAGGGGGAGGAATGAAAGGCTCCTTCTCCGGAGGAGTTCTTTCCGTAATGGCGAAGCATTTTCCTGTTTGGAATTATGAATTGGTAGTAGCCGTATCATCTGGGTCTTGTTCGGCGACTTATTATGCTACCGCATTAAGAGAAACAGATGAGCATATAAAAAACATCTTAGAAATATGGCGAAATGAGTTGGATGGAAGAAAACTCATCAATCGACTTAAGTTTTTTCTAGGCAAACCAATGCTAGATCAGAATTATCTGATAGATTACTTGATGAAAGAAAAATATCCCTTCCCTCTTAAAAATCTATCATTGCCCAAGCTCCCTCCTTTTCACGTAGTTGTTAGTAATATCAAGAAATTAAAGCCGGAATACATTCGAGCGACTGAGAACAATATTTTCTCCCTTTTAAGAGCGGCAACTTCTCTTCCGATAGCAACAAGAGGTCGCCATAATATGGATGATGGGCTTTATACCGATGGTGCCGTATTGGATCCGCTTCCCATTCGCGCAACACTGGAAGCCGGGTATAAAGATATAACAGTTATTCTCAACAACCCACTTCCACAAGAAACCAAAACCTACCATCCGATCCTCTCTCGAATCTCATTTCCTTTTTATGGGAAACTAGCAAATATATTAACAAGAGAAAATTATTACAAATACACCCAAGCCAAAGAACTCATTGTACATCCACCATCCGGTGTGAAGATTCAATCCATTTCTCCTTCCTTTCCCGTAATTGGTCTTGTGAATACAAAAAAAGGGAATCTGTACCGCGCAATCAATCATGGAATTGAAAAAGGAATGCATGCATTCCATAAAACCAAAAGAGAAATGAAAGATATTTTCTCGGTTTTATCCTTGTAATTCAACCTAGACAGAGAAAACTGGAAAGGAATTTATGAGATCTTGGATGAGGTATCTACTACTTTTATTTCTGTTTATAGGATTTACAGAGCTAGGTTTGAGGTTTATCGATCCGCCTTCCCTTTCTTACTATCGCAACATAAAACTACTCCACCGATACCACCCTGAATACTATGTAACCTTGGGTGAGAATCTGGATATCTACGTAAAGCACTATTCCAATCTATGGGAGGGTCGCTTTACTACCAATTCACTGGGTTTTCGAGGATCACCCGAACCGGATTCCACATCGCCTAAACTCGCTTGTCTCGGGGATTCTCTTGTAATGGGTTTTGGTGTAAGTGATGAAGATACATTTTGTTACCAATTGAACGGTTTTGATTGGGATGGCAAAAAGTTCCAATCTCAAAACCTTGCCGTTGATGCTTATGGATCGTTAGGTTCTGCCAAGAGACTAAAAGAATCGGCACAGAAATTACCACTGGATACTGTTTTATTTTTCGTCTCGCCCAATGATTTCACCGTTCCACCGGGGCTTGTGGAGCAAGGTGTCCAAGCAGATGATATAGTGGAAAAGCAAAGAGAAAATGATGAAGACTACAGGAAGAAATTTTTTATACAATTCGAAGCAACTCGCTATTCCTATCTTCTCCAAGCTATGAAGCTGGCAAATGAGCAATTGAGTATAAAAAGACATCTAGCCAAAGTCGAATTTCAAAATGAAATTTCCGAGGCGAAAAATCCCGGGAAATATCTTTCCAATTCTTTCTACACCTTTCCCGATAAAAAGACCTGCACGAAAGCGGATTCACCGGAAAATCTACCGAATCAAACTACCATATCTTCGCCGATTTCCACCGCTACCCCCCAATCTTGCCACGAGCCAATCTTACCCGACTCCGGATGCATTGCTACCGTTCCCGATTATAAAGAACTTCCGGCTCTCCCGGATGAGACCATTTATGCCTACAACATCATGTTGCAAGTAGTTCGAGAAAATAATATCAGATTGATTGTTGTATTCCTTCCCATGCAAAACGAAGACATAAGATGCTATAACAATGGAAAGCATTCTCCTTTGTACAATTACGCACTCCGAGCGAAGGGATGGTTTGAAAATAACGAAATAGAAACAATAGATCTCATCACCGATTCATCCGAAATATGTCCAATTGGAGATTTTTTCATTCCTGGTGATGGTCATCTAACAAAAAAAGGGAACCATTGGGTCGCCGAAACATTGAAAAGAAGACTACAAGAAAAGAAGGATCGTAATTAATGCTATTCAATTCCGTTCACTTCTTTCTATTCGCACCCATAGTAGTTTTTCTTTACTTTTACTTTCCCAAAAAATGGCAAAAGGGTTGGCTACTCATTGCATCTGTATATTTCTATGCCGTTTTTAAAGTTCCCTTTCTACTCCTGCTTTTATTTTCCATATTAATTACCTACTACACCACCGTTCTGCAAGTCAAGACTCGCAAAGCCTCACTGAAAAAATTCTATCTTGGATTGAGTATAATTGGCAATCTTTCGATTTTGTATTTTTTCAAATACATCGATTTTAGTTTCAGTGCTTGGAATACAATATTGGGGTTGAATGCTTGCGATTCCGGGTTTCTCAACAAATGGGGAATCATTCTTCCCATGGGAATTTCATTTTTCACCTTACAGGCAATCAGCTATTCCATGGATGTATACAGGGGTGTGATTCCCATCCACAAGAATCTATCCGAATTCGCACTATTCATATCTTTCTTTCCTCAATTGGTAGCGGGCCCCATACTTAGGGCGAAAGACATTCTTCCTCAATTCGAAGGATTCAAAGAATTCCACCGAGACAATTTTTATATGGGCATGAGGCAACTCTCTTGGGGCTTTTTCAAAAAGACAATTATTGCCGATCCGGTTGCCGAATTGGTGGATTTGATCTATGCCAATCCGGGACAATATGATTGGACCATGATGTGGTTTGCTGTATTTTTACATGCCATTCAACTCTACTGTGATTTCAGTGGCTATTCCGATATTGCCATAGGTATGGGAAGAATACTGGGCTTTCATATTCCCAAGAACTTCAATCGACCGTTTTTTGCTATCAACCTATCGGACTTATGGGCAAGATGGCATATTTCTCTCTCCTCCTGGTTGCGTGATTACGTTTATATTTCCTTAGGTGGCAATCGCGTAAGCCCACCCAGAGGATATCTAAATGTCTTTATAACATTTTTCCTAAGCGGTCTCTGGCATGGAGCCGACTGGGCAGTGCTAGCTTGGGGAACTTTTCATTCTGTTCTGATAGTGGTGGAGAGATTTTTATTCAGCTTCAAACGCATTAAAAATTTCATGGAATCCATCCCCAGAGCCATTATCTGGATCTATCCATTTTTTATCTTCTGCTTCGCATTATTCTTCTTTAGGGCAAAACCCGCACAAGGCATGACAGGAATCGAAGTGGCTTATTTTATGATCGAACGAGCATTTTCATTCTCCGGTGGAGAATTGGTAAATCTAACCTTACCTATATGGATTGCCCTCGTCTATCTATTCACGTATGATTTATTCCAAGAAAAGGATGAGAACTTTTTCGCGAAATATTTCGAAAACCGCGGATTGATCTATACTACAATGGCTGTTGTACTTGCTATCTGCCTATTGGTTTATTCGGTGACTGTATCTCAGCCTTTTGTGTATTTTCAGTTCTAGGACGATTACGATTATTAGGAGCTGCTTCGGGGGAAAATGAACCAGATCCGGAGATTATCCTTTAGACAGCACGCCTAACGATATTGCCAAATCCAAAATTCTAAATTATCCCATTTTCCTTGAGTTTAGATTCAGATAATCCTGTGACTTTTAAAATAACTGAAAGATCAATTCCTTCTGATTTCATCAAACGAGCATCTTCGATTGCTTTTTTCTCTATTCCTTTTTCAATTCCTTCCTCAACACCTTTCTCAAACTGAGCCACCATTTCATAAGCGAAGTCTCTATCACTATTCATCCGTTCTTCCAGAAGGCGACGTTTCTCAGGATCAGCAGAATAATACTCTAGTATTCTAAAAGCATTCGCCATATCAGGTTCTTTATCTACAATTATACTCATCTCTTCCTTCTTTATATTCTCGGTGTTCTTAAACATATATAGCCACAAGTCCAGTTTAGATTGAATCTCTTTTACCGTTTTCCCAAATTTTGGTAATTCTAAATATACCATTTGCAAATCTTCTGTCAACGTAATATTTGGATCAAAATCATCTCTTAGACTGAATTTACTCATATATCTATTTGTTGGGAATAGATTGAAATTCAGTATATTTATCTGATAGACTGGTTTAAGTAGTGAATATGCCTCTGCTTCTTGCAATTGTTTTCGGATCAATGAGGCAAGGTAGAAGATTGATCTTTTTATGAAGAGTGATTGGTATCCAACTTGAACCTCTACATGGAATTGTCTATTCTGGGAATCTTCTGCTTTGATA
>JAFIGA010000295.1 GCA_020831715.1 Leptospira sp.
ATTGGCGATAGCGAAAATTTATTGAGCGAGAGTCTTGACACCTCCCCCATTTCCTCGGTTAACCTCGGAAATGTCCGAGAATTTCTCCCTTGGGTCGAAATTCTGTGTGTTCGGGATGGATCTTAGTCTTTCTTATTGGGATTTTTATCATAAGGTACTCGAACCGGCTTGCTTACGCAAGCTTCGGTCGAGGTTGCTGTTCCCAACTCTTACGAGTCGGAAACGGTACAAAAAAAGCTACCCAGCACCACAATGTTTAGCATCTGGTGCTGGGTAGCTTTTTGTTTTTGTTATTTATAATGACAACCTGGCAGCGTCCTACTCTCCCATGCAGCGAACCACATAGTACCATTGGCGATGAGAGTCTTGACTTCCGTGTTCGGGATGGGAACGGGTATTACCCTCTCTCTATAACCACCAGAATTCCATTGTTTTTCGGATGGGTGGTAAGTCAATGATGTTTTATGTTTTTTTTCCCAAGGGAGGGAAAAAAATTAATAGGGAGGAAGGGGGAATTTGACCCCCTGAGGTAAGTGGTTTAGATTCTACTTACGTAGAAAGTGAATGATTTTATTGCTGTGTTGCCGTGGAAGTCTGTTGCTATAACTTCGATTGTGTGCTCTCCCGATGGTAGGGAAAGATTACCAACAAGATAGCGATCCTTGAAGAAGAGTTCGGGGAAGCTGACTCCATCATCATTTAACCATGATCCGTCGATAAAACGTATGGAATCAAAACGGCTTTCTTTTAATACTTTCCCGTTTAAACTGAACTGAACAGCCTGGACTCCCCACCTCTGGCTTTTGCGAACTCCGGAATCTTGAATATAAACAGAGAATGGAAAAGTATCGGATAAATTTATTGTATCGCCTGTATTGATGTTAGAATAACGGTCTCCCACATGAACAGAAAGTCCTCCAATTAATGGGGGCATTTCATCTTTTGTTTTGGGTAAGAAAAGCAGAGGATTTACAATCTTTTTTACATAGTCCATGGTAAGGACAAAATGCAAATGTCCCCCGCTAGAGTGTCCTGTATTGCCGGTAACCCCCAGTTCTTGGCCTTTGGTAATAGATTGAGTCAGGTTTTTCCTCCCGGGATTGAGATGGTAGTAAGCAGAGAAAGTTCCTTTTCCGTGATCCACCCAAACTGTATCCCCACTGCCCCATTCTTCACGAAATGGATCATCTGCCGCATATCTTGAATAGAGTAGTTTTCCATCTTCTATTGCTCTTGCCGGTTCATAATAAGAAGCTATGTCCAATCCATTGTGAAAATGATCCCATCTGGACTCGCCAAAAACCGATGTGATTCGGTCAGAAATGTTTTCAGTTAAGATAGGCCAGTCAAATTTTCGTTTTTCCTTTGTTTGTGCATCTAAAAAATGGAAAAAATCCTTGATAAAAATGACAAATAATAATAGAAATAGATAGGTGATTTTATTCATACTCTTGCAATCCTAGGGTTACAATAAGGAATACTCCATTTTTTTACAATGCAAAATACTATAACTAAAGATGAAACGAATCAACTGATTTTTGACTGTGGGAACGGTGATCCCGCTGCTTTGAAGAGATTTTTCGAGATTTATTCAGTCGACATTTACAATTTTCCTATGAAAGTTTTTCATTTGTCAGAAGATGATGCGAGTGATTTTTATATTTATGCATTTGAAAGGCTGAAGTCAGGAAAACGCCTGAAAAACTTTGAAGGTAAATCTAGATTCAGAACCTGGCTTTTCTCTGTACTAAGAAATCTCCTTATAGATTGGAAAAGAACCCAGAAGGATGTCGAGCTAGCTCCCTTGACTAAAACGAACCAAGACGGGGAAGATTATGGTGGAATAGAAGAAGAAGCTGATTCCTTGACGGAAAAAAAAGCAATCGCCTCTGAATTTAGCAATGTATTCCACCAAGGGCTGCAATCTTTAAAGCTGGAAAACAGAGTTTTATTTAAATTGACATTTATATATTATCTTCAACTCGAAGAGGATGAAATTCTCTACATTATGGATAAATCCGCAATGACCTTGGATGAACTCAAGGAATGGATCATTCAAATGCGGGAAGAATTGAGCAACAAGGAATCCGACATCCAAAAAATGGAAGATAAAATTACAGCTCTTTATCTCAATATTTTAGAATTGAAAAAATCAAAAATACAGGAAGATTCGGGGCAAGATCCAAAAACCAATTTACCGGATTGCGATAGGATTGGTAAATCTTTGGATAAAAAATACGAACAGAGGAAGAAACTGTTGGAAAGGAAGCAAAAAGGCCACTTTCTAGCTAGGACTCCCTTCAAAGATGTGGCAAAAGTTATGGGTCTTACCGAGGGTGGAGTGAGCGTTTCCATCATTCGAACAATTGAAAAATTACAAAAAAATATAAATTTTGATGAGTTTTGACCAATTCATTCGTCGTATTAACTATCAGTGTGAGAGGATATAATCTATGAAAAATTCGAAAAATAACAGAGACCTGCAAGCAACCAACGAAACTCCAAATTCTATTGAGTCATTTCTACATAAAGAATCTGAATTTTTATTCCAAAGTATGGAATCTGAAGAAGTATTTAAAAACCTCACACGGCTGGAAGAATCACTCATTGCGACTATAAACGAATCCTCTCATAGCATTTTAAAATCAGGAAAAAATCAATCCATCCGGAAATTCCAAGAAGATCTGGATGTTATAAAAGCAGAAAAAGAACTGCAACCTTCACGGATGAGAGAAGTTCCTGATTTTTTGAAACGATATACCGAGTTGAATTTGGAGAAACCTGAACGAAAGTCCAGCTTGGTGGTTCGTCTCTCTCAAGCAGGAATCCAAGTTTTCAACTCCCTGAAAGAGGGCTTGAATCTGAATCCCAGCATGGTTTTATCTCCCGAACTCCGATCTGCCGCAGCCGCAGCTCCTACCACTAGCAATGATGCCGGTTTTGTGGTATTTGAAGAAAAAATTCAAAATGGACAGAAATTTCTTTACCAAATGGTTCGAGAAACCCCAAAAGAAGTTTTCTTGAGTATTAAAATGGAATCGCAACAAGAATATCGCCAGGTGATTCTTCGCAGAGATGGTAGATTCATGCTATCGAGTAAAGTAAACAGCGAAGGGATCGTTAATTTTTCGGGATTATTGGAAGGTGCTTATTCTGTTGAATTTATGGGTGGGAACCAAAATAAAATCATTGACTTGTATCTTATTTTAGACTAGAGTTATGCTATGATCAACCTGATCATAGATCGAGTAAGCAATGTAAATGTTTTTAACGTCCTGGATGGAAATACGCCCGGATCGGAATCCCATTTGCAATCCATTATGGATGATGATCTCATTTTAGAATATCATTCCGAGATTGAAAATCTTGTTCGTGTTGCCAATGCGGTTCAGAATGCGACCCATACCAAAGCTGTTTTGAACACAGATATTCTAAACGAACTGCAAATCTTAGGTGAAACTTTTTTTTATCAATTTTTTCCTCCTGAAATTTCCGAAAGACTCAAGCTAGCAACTGACAAAAGCATTCATTTCAACATCGATCCTCGGCTTGCCGTAATTCCATGGGAATTGCTTCATGATGGAAATTGTTTTCTTGCTGATAAGTTTCATATTGGTAAGACAATTCGGGGTGGCTTTCACACCAATGCCAATCAAGGAAAGGAAAAATTAAAAATGCTCATTATTGCGGATCCAACAGAAGATCTGGAATGGGCACAACGTGAAGGAGAGGAATTGTTTCGGATTCTTTCCGATAAAGTATCCCCTGCACGCTTGGAAATCGAATTTATCGGTGGAAAGCATATAACCAAGTTGAAGCTTCTCTCATTAATCAAAGATAAGAATATAATACACTATTCAGGTCATCTTTCCTTTTCCGAAGATCCATTGGAGAATGGATGGCTCCTATCAGATGGCAAAATTCTGAAAGCACGCGAGATAAAAAATTCCGGTATATCCACTGATTTGGTTTTTAGCAATTCTTGTCTTTCATCCACAAATGTTCAGAAAGAACTCAATACAAATATAATGAATAATTTTGCGGGTTCTTTCCTAATGTCCGGTATTAAAACTTTCTTGGGAACCAATTGGGAAATACTCGACAACGAAAATACAATAGATTTCACGATTAGATTCTATACTTATCTCTTTAGCGATAAAACAATAGGTGAATCTCTTTTTCTGACAAGGGAATATGCCAGAAGAAACTACGATATCAATGATTTAACATGGGCGAACTATTCTCTCTATGGAAATCCGGATTTTACTATATTGCAAAATCCGGAAAATGATCCTTCTTCACAGAAAATTATCAATCCTTCCTTCATTATTAATTTTTACCCAACTCCCATCGCTAAGTCATATCATAAATTCCTTAATTCACAAAAAGAAAATCTCGCAATTATACAACAAATGGTACTTTTGATAGAATGTTTTGAAGCATTTACCAAGGTATTGGGAACCATTGTTTTCAGTGATCATAGTTTTCATGGTTTAGGAAAGAACTTTCCCACCAATGCCGATGATGCATTGTCTATGAACAAATGGTGGGATATGATTTATGCTTGCTTGTGGGATTTTAAGAAATTAAAAATGGCTCCGCAACTTGAAAGCTTGATTGATGTATTGAATTCCAATAAAGAAGTGATTATGAAGATTTTAAATTGGACCAATCTATATATTGAAGGTAATATTGACAAATCTTCCAGGGAAAGCTACTTAATCACTTATCAATATTTCTACGAGAATTTACTGGTTGAGTTGGTGGAATTCGAAAAGATTAATATTTTCTTGGTATCTGAGAATTCGAATCATCATTATTTCTTTAAGGGTTTAAAACCTGAGAGTTCCCTCATTACTGCACCTATGATTAAAAAGGATTATGTAGGGGAACAGATTGAAAAATTTCGAGGCAATCTAGTAGTTTACAATGAAGTTAAAAAGTTAATGATCCCATTCAATGCCAACATAATAGACAATAGAGACCGAGAGGAACTGGAGTTATCATTTCCGGGATACTTAGCACTCGATCTTTCTCAGAAAAAAGAAAACCAAGATTCTATAGGTTAATGAGTCTCTGCCAAGCCAATCAAAATAGTAGAGATAACAAAGGTCAGGTTTCTTGTGGATCATGCTGTGGACTCTTTAATCTAGATCTTAACACACAGGAATATAAAAAACTCTTACGAGAGAGAACAGACGAATTCAATGAGTCCGTTGATTTTCAAGTGACTCATACAATGCCCGCATATAGACAATCCAGAGAGAAAAAAGAAGAATCTCTAATCAAAAAAGATGAAACAACTTACAATTGTCCTTTTTTGGGATATTTGGATTCCCATCAATCGCGGATTGGATGCATGATTCATCCTGTTAGGACAGGCAATCCCAAAAGTCAGAATTTTTCTTTCTATGGCTCTTCTATATGCTTGGGATATGAATGTAGAAATAAAGAAAATGCAAATGTGGATTTCTGGGAAAAAATCTTTGCCGAGGTAAGCAAAGATTCCATTGAATATTCTCAACTATCCGCCAATCACCCCTTGGTTCGCAGATTGGAAACAATTTATGGAGAGAACAATCTCACCAAACACAGAGAAGAGATTCGAGATCTATTGATAGAGTTAATTCAGCGTGGATTGGTGTTGAACAATCTTACTTCCTTCGAAGTGGATTATATGACTAAAGAATCTATAGAGGAATGTGTGATTGCTATCAGAGAGTTAAAAAGTTAGGGGAGCTCCTCGGAAGAGACTCCCCCAACTAAAATCTATTGAAAAAGGTTTAAACTTATTAGTTATTGGATGAGGAAGCAGGAACTACATTTTGAATGTAATTGATTCCTTCTTGCGCATACTTTCTAACATTTACTGAAATTTCGCTATTGTCTTGTGCTCCCTTCTCAGCTAAAGCCTGAAAAGTAGAATTCACACCTTGAAAACCATTGTCGAACTCTTCTTTCACTTTTGAAACAGCACCTAAAACAAAATTTAATCCGTCTTTAATTTCTTTTTCCATTTTTAATCTCCTTTTCGATTATTGTGCAATGCACAATTTCTATCCTCAATCTAACAACCCTCGTTTGAATGTCAACTTTTTTTTATGAAAATTGTCTATTTTTTACATTTTTTTTCGGTTTTGAAAATTTTGACCAAGAATGATTTCGACATATTATCAGCTCCCAAAATCCTAAAACCAATGAACCAATCCAATCAATTGAAGCCTATAATTTGGAAAAATGACCAACTGGATCTATTGGATCAGAGATTGATCCCATCGCAGAAAAAATACATACAGTGCAATAATTTAGAAGATGTAATCGATGCTATTCGATCAATGGCAACCAGGGGAGCCCCCGCAATAGCAATATCAGGAGCATTTGGTCTTGTTCTGGAATTGAAAAAAATTCATTCTCTTCAGCAAGCAAAGCCCAGTTATGAGAAATTTTTATCTTTATGCAATGATCTTCAAGATTCAAGACCCACTGCAGTTAATCTTTCAAGAATGATAAAAGATCTATTGAGGAATTTGGATTCAAAACTTTGGGAAGAAAAAGAGTTTTCAGAGATTATCTCATTAGCCGAAACATTTGCCGTTGGAGAATTCAATCGAGATATCACAGCCAACCAAGCTATAGGACAAAATGCCCTATCACTATTCCCAGCAAACAAGAAAGAACTCCACATCATAACCCATTGTAACACGGGAGCTCTTGCCACAGCAGGGCATGGAACTGCTTTGGGAATTATTAGAACTCTAAAGCAAAATGGATATTCTGTGCATGTCTATGCAGATGAAACCAGACCCTACCTCCAAGGTTCCAGGCTCACCGCATTCGAAATGAAAGAAGAAGGAATCGATTGTCACATAATCACAGATAGTATGAGTGCATGGCTTATGAACGATAGAAAAATAGATGCTGTGATCGTGGGCTGCGACCGAATTGCCAAAAATGGGGATACAGCAAACAAGATTGGAACCCGTGGTCTTGCTATAATAGCAAAAGAACACAATGTACCTTTCTACGTTGCCGGAACCAAAGATAGCTTTGATATAAATATTGAAACCGGAAAAGAAATCCCCATAGAGATGCGTGAAGAATCGGAAGTTACTTCCTTTTCTTTTCTAAAGGATGAAAACGGACTTCCCTATCTCAAGGAAGGAATTATTGCACCGGTTGGAATTCCTGCATTGAATCCATCATTTGACATTACGCCTGCTAAATTTATTACAAAAATAATTACGGAAATTGGGGTATGGAATCCGGGAGAACAAAAAATCGATTGAGAGTTCCGTTCTCATCCAATTCGGAAACTAAAATACCAAGCTCGCCCTTATCATGGCGGGTTTGCAGTTCGTGAATATTCTCTTGGATATTTTTTCCTCGATTCTTCCAATCATTGGAAGTGGGATCGCTCAACCACTCCAATCTCGGCTGTATCATATATTGATTGCGATTATTGGTAGAACCGGATAGGTCTTGTCCGCTTTTTCGATCCTTCCATTCCTTAAAATAATAGTAGAATGAAAATTGGTGATTGGGATTGAGATAGTTGATTCCCGAGGGGTCAAAACCATGTGGATAGAAAAGTTTTCCTTGAATCAACAAGTTTTTTCTGATTGCTTTTGGATTTATCCGAAGATGATCTTGAAGAAATTCTTTAGCCTGCTCCAATTCGGATAAATGGATCTGCCTTTGAAGTTTTTCCAATTTATAATCCAATCGGTCTTGAAAATTCGGACCAACGAACAATTCCTTATCAGGAAAATACAAATAGTATTTTATAGCCACTTCTAGATGATTCACTTCTTCTCGATTGGTATCAAACCACAAGAAATCGAATTCACCCAAAGTTGACTTTTTATCTCGAAGAGCTAATCCTCTTTTTAGAGAGGTTACTCTCGGATGATGCATGAATATGAATTCCCAAATGGTTTCGTAGTAGCGACCTAGACGATGCGAAAATCTTGACTTTAGAAAATCAGTTAATAATTTATTATCTTCAGAGAATAGAAATTCAGTTTGCAAGAATTCAAAAAAAATCTTTTTAAACTCTTTATAAAAAGCCTCTTCAATATCCCAATTTTGAACATTTGCTCCAAAATATTCACTTGTTAGTAGAGAGGGAATCTCCCAGACTGCTTCCATATCTCGGCGGAATTGTGTAACCGAGAAATTGTCCATGCCACCTAAAGCTACCAGCGACCTTCCACTTCCATTAGGTTTGTGCCCTTCACCAGAAAACGAAGAAGTATATAAAAAGCTATCCCAAATCCAAGAAACCAAATCTGCTCGATTCTCAGACCGCTAAAAAAACTTTCCAAAAACCTACCTCTTTCGTTGAAATAGAGGATCAATATGTCCATGAAGGAATAGATAAAGATAATTCCGAAGATTCCGGCATATTCTCGCTTGAAAACATTTCTTAACGAGAAACTCAGCTCAGCAGGTTTATAGTTTCGAAAACCGGGAATGAATGCAGGAGTGGAATTCGCCCACGAAAGATAGTCATCACCAAATTTTTCTCGTAAAAATGTTTCTTCTGCAAACATGATTCTTTCGTAGTAAAGATAGAAAAATAATATAAATACGATTGCAAAAAGAAATGATTTTAAAAGAATCACAACTCCCAGATAAATAAAAAAATTACCCAGATACAAGGGATGTCGTACCAATGAATAAATTCCTGTCTTATTGATTGTATCGGCAACCTGCCATTCGGTGTTTCTTCCGGATGTATTCTCCGGTGTGTGACCGATAGTCCATGCTCGAATGATCTGACCTAAAATACTTATGGATAAACAACCTAAAGTATACCATAAATTACTGTGGTAATTGCCACCCCAATAATTTACATCAGGAATGAAAAAGAAGGAGAGGATGAGAATGATTCCGGGAATATAAGTTCTTCTTCGAAATAAAAAATTACCCTGTGAGTTGAATTCTTCTATGAGTGCCATTTTTGATAAAAAACTTACTTGATCCTTATGAATGATTTGGAATATCTTCTAATATGTCTATGAATTCTTTTATACCTCCAAAGTTCAACTACCCTTTTCTCTGGTTTACCGATTTTTCACTGCCTTTTTTATTCAAGTTGATTCATAATCTGGAATCGGTTGAGGTTTCGGACGAGGACAGGGCTCTTTTGAAAACCCTGAAAAATGAAAGATTGATTGTCATATCCAACCATCCAACAACCAAAGAACCACCTGTGATCTATACTCTTGCCAATATCATGTCATCTAGATTTCATTATATGGCTTCCAGGGAAGTTTTCGATTGGGCGGGAGGATTTGTGGGAGAATTCATCCAAAGCATTGGAGCCTATTCTGTTATTGCCGGAACCAATGATAGAGATTCTCTCAAAGCTACCAGAAATCTTTTGGCTTCGCCGGGTGGCAAATTAGCATTGTTCCCCGAAGGTGAACCTACCAGCGGACTCAACGATACCTTGCTTCCATTCCAACCCGGAATTGCTCAATTGGGATTTTGGGGAATGGAAGATGCTATCAAAAAAGATCCTGAGGCTAAGGTTCAAGTTCTTCCTTGCTTTATCAAATATAAAATGAGCCAACCAAAAGATGCCATGCAAAAAGACATGGATAGATCCTTGGAAATTTTGGAAAACAAAATGGGAATTACCAAATTAGGAAAAACCATCACACAGAGATTTCAGTCGATTGGAAGAAGATTGATTGAAAAAGAAGAGCGAGAATACGGAATAGTCCCCGAAGCCAACCAAGACTATAACTTCCGTTTGGGAAGATTGAGACACACTATACTCGACAATGTTGCCAAGAAAATTGAATTGGCAAAATACGACAAAGAAGATAACGCTATTGTTAAACTAAGAAAGATTTTGTCATTTTTGGAATTGGTGAATCTAGGACTCGATACCGGTAAAGAAAAGGCTCCCTCCAAAGAAGTGGCAAAATGGGCTAGAACTGCGGCACAGAGAGCCTATGATTCCATCAGTATGCAGGTAGAATATATAGAAGAGCACCCCTGTGCAGAAAGACTTTATGAATGGCTTTATAGATTTGAGACAGAAGTATTGGGAGAGACCAAGAACAGACCTCATATCGCCAAGATCAGTCTGTCCCAACTCGTTAACTTGAAAGATTATCTGCAAGAATACAAGCAAGATAAAAAAGGAACCGTTCAAGTTGTAACAAATCTTTTTAGAGAAAGAATGGATGAAATGCTACATAAAGAGATTTCAGACACAGAACTCCTATATCCACCGGGCTATACATTTTGACAGAAACCAAAGAATTCACTTTCCATAACTGGAAGCCAAATGAGGATCATAGTGTATATGATTACCTGAATGAAGTTTTTAAGACGAAAGGAATGGAGAGTGTAACTTCCAATATTTACACAATAGCCAAGGATTTAATCCTCAATGGAACTAAGGCGAATTACAAGAGATTATTTTTTCAATCTGTTGCATTGGACATAAACCACCCTGCCGATTATGAGTTGGGTGTTCGCATGTTCAAGAGCAAGGTTTTGTCCGGTTCCCTTCCTGATTTTGAATCTCTTGCCGTAGAAATGGATCTTTGGGTTAAAGCCGAATTTCTAATCCTGGAAGATTGTTTGCACCTAAGAGTTACCAATAACCAAGCCATGGTTGCTCCGGAAATCCAAAAGATCCGAAACTCTTTCCTACATGCAACGGATTATGTGGACATTATGGAGTTTTATCTGGAAAGAGCTGATGATTCCGAAGGAGAAGGAATTGGGATTGCATTGGTGATTATACTTCTAAAATTTCTCGGAGTTCCACTCAATCTTTTTACAATCGAGAATTCTGCCGGTTATACCATAGCGAATATACAATTTCCTTGGAGTTGCTTGGTCAAAACTCAAAACATGAAAAAAAACTTTTGACATCCCTTCATCCCGATGTCTAATTAGTTGAAAGGTTATGAATTTATCAGGTAAAAATTTACTATCTGCATTCCTCCTGATTGCCCTGGCTTGGATGTGGAATTGTGATCTAAGAGCCAGTGTAGGTTTTTTCTGCCCTGACCATTCGAGCGTTTCTAAGGCAGATGGAGATGGGTGGACACCAACCTCGTCGCACCAAGCCGAAACTCAAATACCCGATTGCCACAAAAGTACATCCAAAAAAGAAAATTCATCCAATCATTCAGAATGTTCGCATTGTCTGGAATTGGAATGGGAAACGGCAAATCATTATTTTCCAAATTCAGATCAATTTATGGAAACCGTTTCCTGGATTGTAATCAATGAATTTTTTTCGCCTTCTGCAATTACTAGAGAAGCCAACAGTTCTCTAATTCATATCGCAATCTTTTCCAAAAATTTTACACTCGATTCACAACCAAGCGCACTCGAAACCAACCT
>JAFIGA010000003.1 GCA_020831715.1 Leptospira sp.
CTCCTCCAGGGTATTCAAGGTCATGATATCCAAATCATTGGTCGGTTCATCCAAAATCCATATCTGAGGTTCCGTAAGAATCCCCCAAGCAATTTCAAGTTTTTTCCATTCCCCTGGACTGAATTCTTTCTTAGTAAATAAATTTTCTTTAGAAAATTGAAAATAATGCAATAAAGACAAAAACTCAGCCTTTTTAGAATTTGGTAGATTTTGAATCGATTCTAAAAGAATTGATTTTCGATCCAACCCAATCTCTTGTTTTATGAAATAAATTGTTTCACTAATGGAATTTGCAATATTCCAATCAAAGATAGGATCTTTATGTTCCATTATCTCTCTGTATAAATAATTCAATAGACTTGTTTTCCCTGACCCATTCCTTCCTCGAATTCCTAATTTTGTATCTGTTTGAATCATAAGGGAAGGTAGATCCAAACGAGTATATCCTAGATCCAAGAAACCTTTTTCCCAAAAATAGATTTTATTTTTTCTTACACTTTCCGTTTCTTTGGATTTAAAAAACAATTCCTTATCTGGTATCTTTTCTTTGGAAATAGCTAATTGGTTCTGTGACTCTTGCATCCTTTGATTCATTTGTGACTTTAACCTTCCCGCTTGGCCATCTTTTCCACTTACAATTGCAAGTCGAATTCTAGCTCTGGCATCGTTGTCATTTTTATTGATTTTGGCACCGGATCGTTTCGAATCTGCTTTGTTTGCCTCCTGACTTCTGCGAGAGTATTCTTTTTTCAATGTATTGTATTGGTGGTGGGCAATCTCGAATTCTTTGCGAGCTCGTATATTTTCTGTTGTGCGTTGGTCTACAAAATCGGAATAATTACCGGAGTAGGCTCGAACTTCCCCGGAGTCTAGGAACAATATCTGTTCAGCCAATCCATCCAGAATGTCCCGATCATGAGAAATTAGTATGCCAATTCCCGAGTAAGAAAGTAGTGCATTATGTACAATTTGTCTAGAATAATCGTCCAAATGATTGCTTGGTTCGTCCAGAATAAATACGGGTAGTTGTTTCCACAAACCCAAGGCAATTTGAATCCGCCTCTTCTCTCCATAGGACAAATTGTTCCAATTTTCTAAATGATTCCAATCAATTTCTAATTTTGATTTCCAAACCCCCGATTCAGATGTAGAGTCACAAAGAAATTCATAGAATTCCCCCTGATCCAAATGTTCCTGTTGATCCAAGTAATAAGCATAATCATTTCCTATTATACTTCCCGAATAATTCTCATAAAGCCCGGCAAGGGATTTGGCCAAAGTAGTTTTACCACTACCGTTTCTTCCGATGATCCCCGTCCATCCAATGGGAAAATGGCACCTAATATCTTGTAAGATCGTGTCGCTGGATTGGGGAGCGTAGAGTTGGGATATCTGAACTGTAAGCATGGGAACCTCCGAACAAAATTGTTGAGAGTTAGGACAGACCCCACCTTAGGTGATGAATTTGGTGAGAGGATCTGTCGAATTAAATCCACATGTTAGTTACAAGATTAAAGAATAAGACTGTTATTGCAAGAATTTTTTTAGATTTTTGCAACTTTGGCAAGCTTCTTATCCAATGTTATCAATTTGCCTTTGATACGAATAGAAATTTCTAAATAGGTTCATCAGTGTTTTCGACCTAAATCTCTCAATTCGATAACAGACGAAGATTTCTTAACCTTACTTCTTAATTCTCGAGCCAGATCCACCGCTTCGGAATAATTATTCTCACTCTTTTCCAATACATAAACCAAATGCCTGAGCTCCCTCCAAATGACTTCCCTTTCCACGACCATGCCATTTGCCTCTGCAACTTTTCTGGATGGTAGGTTTTCCGGTCGAACCAAAGAAATAACTCGTGATCGATCTAATCGATTTAACGCATAATCGATGCAAGCCTTAGCAGATTCTCTTGCGTATCCTTTTCCCCAATATTCTTTGTTGAAATGATAGGCAACTTCCAATTCTTCGATTCCTTCTATTTCCTGAACAATTAGCCCGCAATCTCCAATGAATTTTCCATCTTCTTTTCGAATCACTCCCCATAGCCCATACCCATACTTATCATATCTTTTTTGGTTTCGGTCGATCCACGCAAGCATTTCATCTCGATCTAAAACAAAAGGAAAGTATTGTAAAGTATCCGGGTCTCCCCAGATTAGGAGGAGATCATCCAGATCGTAAAAATTGATTTCTCGTAAATACAGTCGTTGTGATTCTAGTATCATAGCCTCTTACCTTACTCAAATCTCCCCATCCTCATACATAAGAAAAGGTGGTCTAGCCATTGCTTGGGATGCAATAGATAGCAACATCATCTCATTGTCGTCTGAGGCAATTCGGTTGGAATGGATCACCCCACATCCTTTGCACCTGTGCAAGATTGTCCATTCTTCTTTTCTTACCCAAATTGAAATTGGTTCCATCACAGAACCACAATCAGCTGATCTATCTCCCGGTGAATTGTCCACATGACGTGAGTGCAAACAATTTGGGCAATGATTTCTCTGTCGAGAACCCGACAATGGTATACCTACCATTATTCCACAATTGATACAGCGAAACTCACCCTTATCTTGCGTCTTACGATAGTTAACTTTTGCAGATTTTTTATAATCATCTGCATCGTAATCATCGAATTTCTTTTGTTTTTTTATCTTTTGAAAATTCGAATCGAATTTGTTATTCCCTTTATCTTTCATCCTGAATTCCGCGGCTACGGAAAATGTGCACAATGTCACAAAGATTAGAAACTATCTAATCTTAGGATACAGTTGGTATCTAGATGGAACCCTAATCGGGAGAGTTGGAGCTTGCCGCAAGTTGCTATAATTTTGCAACTCACCGCGGGTTGGGCTATCTAAAAACCA